>JBHELS010000001.1:0-2526 GCA_046263015.1 Burkholderiales bacterium
TCCTGCGACGCCTGCCAGAAAAAGAGGTACGGGCTGATGGTCGTGCCGAGCACGGCGACCAGCATTGCCACGTAGTCGCGATCGCGCAGGAGCGGCGGCGCGAGCGTCTGGGCGAGCGCTTCGAGCGGCGTGTGCACGAGAAAGACCGTTGCGACATAGGCGAAGAGCGCGAGCGTCAGAAGCTTGAGGACCGGCGCGTAGCGCGGGAAGGGAACGAAGATTTGCAGCGTGACGGAAACGAGCGCGAACATCACGATGTAGATGGTGCTATTGCCACCGGCGACGAGGACCAGCGCATCGGCCATGGCGCCCAGATCGGCTGCGATGTTGAACGTATTGGCGGCGAGCAGGAGAGCGACGATCGCGTAGAGCACCGGGCGCGGGAAGCGCTCCCGGATGTTCGCGGCGAGTCCGTGCCCGGTCACGCGTCCGATGCGCGCGCTCACGAGCTGGATGCCGATCATCAGGGGCGTGGTGAAGAGCACCGACCAGAGGAGCCCGTACCCATACTGCGCGCCCGCCTGAGAATACGTGGCGATGCCGCTCGGATCGTCGTCCGCCGCACCGGTGACGAAGCCGGGACCGAGCTGCTTGAGGAGCGGTACGTGCGCGCGCTCTTCTTCGACCGACTCGCTCGTCTTCGCCACGTCCTTCATCGCTTGCCAGGATAAAGGGCGAGTCTTGCGCGCCTCTTACTGGGACCGGAATCGTTCGCAGACCAAAAAAAACCACCCGCGCGGGGTGGTTCGAGGAAATGCCTCGGAGGAGGAGCTATGAGCGTTCCAATTGTGGCAGCGCCGCCGCCGGCTTCATATCAACGCCGCCGTGGAGATTGCGTCGCGACGTGAGTGACCTTGCGTGCGGCTAGCGCGCGCGCTCGATCATCTTCATCGCCTGAACGAGCGCCCTTGTATCTCGCGCGTCGCGCATCGCATTACGGCTCGCGAGTCGCCCGGCCCGAAGCCGGGCGCGCAAACCGCGCGCGTATGCGACCATGGCGCGAAGCTCGAGCCGAGTTTTCCGGTTCTCGCGTAGGAGGAGGGCGCATTCGTCGTGCGCGCAATGCATGCCTTCCATTCTACGGCCTCGGCCGTGAGCTCCGAGGTCGTCTTTCGCGCTACAGCTGGGCTGCGAGCCGCCCTCCGCGCCGGCGCGGCACAGCCGCGACCCGACGCTCGAAAGTAACGTAGACGCGCTGCTGGCGTCGGTCCGTCTCGCCGGTGCGACGTTCCGTTGCGCCGAAGCGCTCGGCCCCCCGATAGTCGGTGATGGTCACGACGCCGAGTAGCGCAACCGCCGCGATGATGAAGAAATTACGCGCTGCCGCGTCGTCGGCAAAGCCGAAGAGGAAAGGCATCGCGATCCACGAGAGCGCGGCGATCGTTTCGAGGACGCCGTGCACCGGAAAGGGAATGAGCTTTAGTCCGCCGAGCGGATAGCGCGTGACGAACGACGCGACGATATAGAGGACGCCGATCGCCCGCGAAAGCGAGCGCGCTGCCTCAGACTCGAAGCCGAAAGCGAGCGGTGCGATCAGGAAGACGACGGCGAGGCCGTAATCGAGGATGCCGTGTGGCAACGGCTTGAGGCGTTTCATGGCGAGTCTTTCACGAAGAAAAAGGCGCGAGCCGCGCCGCGTATGGCGACGCTGCCCGCGCCTTGGGCGCTTTAGCGAGAAGAGCCGCCGCCCGAGCTTCCGGTCGAGCTGCCGCCGCTCGTGCCGCCCGTCGAGCCGCCGCCGAGGCTGCCCGTGCCGGTGCTGCCCGAACCGGTGCTCGTGCCGCCCGAGCTCGAGCCCGAGCTGCCGCTGCCCATGCCGCTCGACGAGCCGCCCGTACCGCCGGAGGCGGAGCTCGACGAGCCCTGCTGGTCGAGGCAATGCTGGCGCTCGGTGCCGGTGAGGCCGATACATTGGCTGGACGAACCGCCGCTCGCGCCGGCGGACGAGCCGCCGGTGGAGGACGCACCGCCAGTGGATGAAGAGCCGCCCATCGCGCCAGCGCCCGACGGGCTGGTGGAGCTATCCGTGCCAGCGCTGCCGCTGCCGAGCGAGCCACCCGTCGCGCCGCTCGAGGAGCCGCCCGACATGGAGCTACCCGAGCCGCTCGCGCCGGAACTGCCGCTTCCCAAGCCGCTGCCCGAGCTACCGCTCGAGCCACCAGCGCTTGCTGCGCCGGTGCCCGCACCCGAGCTGCCGCCGCCTGCACTGCCCGCGCCGCCGCTCTGCGCGCACGCGATCGTACCGATGCCAAAAAGCGCGGCTGCGATCGCCGCAACAATCGTTTTCCTCTGCATGAATGATTCTCCTCAACAAGTTGAAGGAACTGCCCATGGACCCGTGCAAGGTCGATGCCACACGCGGGCTGCTGCACGTGTCGTGACGCACTTCGCGGGTCTTGCGGTCGGACAAGCCGTTGATCGCTTGCGATATCGGCGGCTTGATGCGGCGAAGTGCGTGTCGCAGCTTGACCGCAGGTCATGGCACGCTTGATAGCGGAATAAAAGCGTGCCGACTGCTTGGCCCGC
>JBHELS010000002.1:0-2814 GCA_046263015.1 Burkholderiales bacterium
GTGATCGGCGGCGGCAACGCCGCCGCGGCGCTTCTAAAGGAGCTGGCGGCGAGCCAAGACTGGCGAGTGGTCGGCCTTCTCGACGACGATGCCGGTAAGCGCGGCGCCGAGATCCTCGGCGTCAAGGTGCTCGGCCGCACGGAAGAGCTCGCTCCGCTCGCCCAGCGGCTCGGCGTGAGCTTGGCGATCATCGCCATGCCTGAAGCGACGCACCAGCAGCGTCAGCGCGTCGTCGCGCTTTGCAACGATGCGGGCATCGGCGTCATGACGGTGCCGGCGCTCTCCGACATCGTCTCCGGGCGCGTCAACGTCTCGGCACTGCGGCCGATCGAGCTCGAAGACTTGCTCGGGCGCGATCCGGTGGTGCTCGACGACGCGGGGCTCCATGCGCTGCTGACCGATCGCACGGTGCTCGTCACCGGCGCCGGCGGCTCGATCGGGGCCGAGCTATGCCGGCAGATCGCCGCCTTTGCGCCCCGGCGGCTCGTGCTCTTTGAGCTCTCCGAATTTGCGCTGTACGGCATCGAGCAGGAGTTTCGCGACCGGTTTCCCGCGACCGGCCTCACCGCGCTCATCGGCGATGCGAAAGACGAAGCGCGCATCGGCGAAGTGTTTCGCCGCTATCGGCCGCAGGTCGTATTCCATGCCGCGGCTTACAAGCACGTGCCGCTGATGGAAGAGGAGAACGCATATCAGGCGGTCGTGAACAACGTTCTTTCGACCCTCGTCCTCGCGCGAGCGTCGCAACGCGCCGGCGTCGAAAAATTTGTCCTCGTCTCGACCGACAAAGCGGTGAACCCGGTCAATGTCATGGGCGCCACCAAGCGCCTCGCCGAGCTCCTCTGCCAGGCGCTGCAGCCCGAAGGCGCGACGCAATTCGTCATCGTGCGCTTCGGCAACGTGCTTGGGTCGACCGGCAGTGTCGTGCCGCGCTTTCGCGAGCAGATCGCGCGCGGCGGACCCGTGACGGTCACTCATCCGGAGATGCAGCGCTATTTCATGTCGATACCGGAGGCCGCGCAACTCGTGCTGCAGGCGGCTTTCATGGGTAAGGGCGGCGAGATCTATGTGCTCGACATGGGCGAGCCGGTCAAGATCGCCGAGCTCGCGCGCCAGATGATCCGCCTCTCCGGCTTGACCGAGGCGGACATCCCGATCCAGTTCACGGGCCTGCGGCCCGGGGAGAAACTTCACGAGGAGCCGCTCGCCGACGCGGAAACCACGCTGCCGACGCCGCACCCCAAGCTGCGCATCGCGCGCGCGCGCTCGCCGGAGCATGCGCGTCTTGCCGAGGAGGTGGCGCAATGGCTCTCCAGCACGCGAGAGCCGGCCCCGGCGGAAGTGCGTGCGCAGCTTGCGCGCTGGATCACGGAATACAGCCCGGGCGAGTCAGCAGCGGTAGTACGCGCGGAACCACTGCGCAAAGCACTCTAGTCCCACCTCGAGCGGCGTCGCGGGCGCGAAGCCGACCGCCGCGGCGAGGGCCGTCGTATCGGCATAGGTTGCCTTGACATCGCCGGGCTGCATCGGCTGCAGGTCGAGCTTTGTCTTCTTGCCGAGCAGGCGCTCGAGCGTCGCTATGTAGTGCAGGAGTCCTACGGGTGTGTGGTTTCCGATGTTGTAGATGGCGTAGGGCGCGGGCTTGTCCAAGACGCGCAGCGTCCCCTCGACGATGTCGTCGACGTAGGTGAAGTCGCGCTGCATGTCGCCGTGGTTGAAGACCGGGATCGGCTCGCCATCGACGATGGCGCGCGCGAAGAGGAACGCCGACATGTCCGGCCGGCCCCAGGGCCCGTACACCGTGAAATAGCGAAGTCCCGTGGCGTGCAGCCCATAGAGATGGCTATAGGCATGCGCCGAGAGCTCGTTCGACTTCTTCGTTGCGGCGTAGAGACTGATCGGATGGTCGACGTTGTCCGTTTCCGACCACGGAAGCTTGGGGTTCTTGCCGTAAACGCTCGAGCTCGACGCGAAGACCAGGTGGCGCGGCTTGACCGCGCGGCAGGCCTCCAGCACGTTGGCGAAGCCAACCAAATTGGATTGCACGTACGACGCGGGATTTTCGAGCGAGTAGCGCACGCCCGCTTGCGCCGCGAGATGCAGCACTGCGTCCGGCCGCTCGGCGGCGAAAAGCGAGCCGAGCCCCTCGGCGTTGGCGATATCGAGCTCGTGGAAGCGAAAGGCGCGCTGCGAGAGCTCGGCCAGCCGGGCGCGCTTCAACTCGACCGAGTAGTACGGCGAAAGGTTGTCCACGCCGACGACCTCGTCGCCGCGCTCGAGCAATCGCCGCGCGCAGTGCATGCCGATGAAGCCGGCGGCGCCCGTGACGAGGACCTTCAAGCGCCGTCCGCCTTGTGCAGCTCGAGGAGCTTTGCGTACTTCATGTAGCTATTCATGCAGCCGATCGAGATGTGCAGGAGGCCCGGCACGCCGTCGAGGAACCCGAGACGCAGCACGTAGAACTTGAAGAAGCGCACGACCGGCGAGAAGAGAAGCCGCAGCACGCCGGAGGTGCGGCCGTTTTCGTATGCCTGGCGCGCGGCGAGCGTGGTGTAGCGGTTTTGGCGGTCCAGGTATGCGGCGAGATCGTCGGAGGAGTCATGCATCAGGTCTCCCTCCAGCGTGCCCGGGGTGACGGCGTAAAGCACCTTCTCGTGCACCAGATCGTCGCTCCAGCGCGCATTCATGCGATTGAAGAGCCGCGGGCTCCAGTCCGGGTAGCCCTCGCCGTGTGAGAGCCATCTGCCGAGAAAGCGGTTCCTGCGCGCCATGCGATAGACGGGCGACACCGGCGCTTCGAGCGCGGCTCGGATG
>JBHELS010000003.1:0-10177 GCA_046263015.1 Burkholderiales bacterium
GCGGTGCCCACAACCGCGGGGATGCCGAGCTCGCGCGCGATGATCGCCGCGTGGCAGGTACGCCCGCCCCGATTCGTGATGATCGCGGCGGCGAGCTTCATCACCGGCTCCCAGTTCGGGTCGGTCATGTCGGTGACGAGCACGTCGCCTTGCTTCACGCGCGACATCTGCGACGCGTCCGGAATTAGCCGCACCGTGCCGCTGCCGATCTTCGAGCCGATGGCGCGCCCGGTGACGAGGACGCGCGAGCGGCCTTTCAGGGCGTAGCGCTCCTCGACATCGCGCTTACGCGACTTCACCGTCTCGGGCCGCGCCTGCAGCACATAGAGCTTGCCGTCCGTACCGTCCTTGCCCCATTCGATGTCCATCGGCCGGCCGTAATGGCGCTCGATCGCGACGGCATAGCGCGCCAGCTCGAGTACGTCCGCATCGCTGAGCGAGAAGCGGTGACGCTCGGCCTCGGGCACATCGACCGTGCGGGTCGATTTGCCGGCAGATTGCGCGGCGGCGAAGACCATCTTCTGCAGCTTCGAGCCTAGCGAGCGGCGCACGATCGCCGGCCGGCCGCGCTCGAGCATCGGCTTGTGGACGTAGAACTCGTCCGGATTCACGGCCCCCTGCACCACGAGCTCCCCGAGGCCGTAGGACGAAGTGATGAACACGACATCGCGGAACCCCGACTCCGTATCGAGCGTAAAGAGCACGCCGCTCGCTCCGAGGTCGCTTCGCACCATCTGCTGTACAGCCGCGGAGAGCGCGACATCGGCGTGCGCGAAGCCTTGGTGCACGCGATACGAAATGGCCCGGTCGTTGTAGAGGGAGGCATACACCTGGCGGATCGCCGCCAGCACGTTCTCTACGCCGCGGATATTGAGGAACGTCTCCTGTTGGCCGGCGAAGGAGGCTTCCGGGAGGTCCTCGGCCGTGGCGGAGGACCGAACGGCAAATGATGTGTCGCCTGAGGTTTGCGCCTCAAGCTTCTGATAAAAAGTGCGAATGTCTCGATCAAGCGCTTCGGGGAAAGGCGCTTTCACGATCCAGGAGCGGATCTCTTTGCCGCAGGCGGCTAGCGCATTGACGTCGTCGCAGTCGAGCGCCTTCAGCTTCTCGGCGATTCGGCGTTCCAGGTCGTTGGCGGCGATGAATTCGCGAAACGCATCGGCGGTGGTGGCGAAGCCGCCGGGCACGCGGATGCCGGCGCCCGCAAGGGCGGCGGTCATTTCGCCGAGAGAGGCGTTCTTGCCGCCGACCTGCGGCAGGTCGGTAAGGCGCAGGTCCTTTATCCAGGCTACGCGCATTGGCTTAGTATTTTAGGCACCTGAATTGAGAGGAAGTTACCTCGCTTATGGAGCGGCGTACGGTCTTTTTCGTCTCCGACGGCACGGGGATCACGGCGCAGATGCTGGGGCACAGCCTGCTCACCCAGTTCGAAGGCGTCGACTTCGAGCAGGTGACCCTGCCCTTCGTCGATAGCACGGAGAAGGCCGAGGAGTGTCTCGCGCGCATCGAGGCGCACGCGGCGGGCGGCAACGGGCAGCCGGTGGTTTTCTCCACGCTCGTCAACCAGGACGTGCGTGCGGTGGTGCGCCGCGCGCGAGCGCTTTTTCTCGACTTCTTCGAGACATTCATCGACCCGCTCGAGGCGGGGTTGGGCGTGAAATCGAGTCATACGATCGGCCGGTCGCACAGTGCGATGGACAAGAAGGAGTATCACCAGCGCATCGAGGCCATCAACTTCGCCATGGCGCACGACGACGGCGCCTCACACCGGGAACTCGGGCAAGCGGACGTGATCCTGATCGGTGTGTCGAGGAGCGGCAAGACGCCGACCAGCCTATACCTCGCTATGCAATTCGGCGTGAAGGCGGCGAATTACCCCCTCATCCCCGAGGATTTCCAGCGGAGCAAGCTGCCCGAGGCGCTGCGCATGCAGAAGACGAAGCTTTTCGGCCTGACGATCGCGCCTGAGCGGCTGCACGAAATCCGAAAGGAGCGCCGCCCCGACAGCCGGTATGCGGCCCTCGACAATTGCCGCTACGAGGTCGCGGAGGCGGAAAGCCTAATGCGCCGCGAGGGAATCCACAGCATCAACTCCACGACCAAGTCGATAGAAGAGATCGCGACGACTATTCTGCGCGAGCTCAGGATCCACCGGCAGATGTACTAGCCGCCTGGTACAGGCAGATCGCCGCCGTGGCGGCGACGTTCAGCGATTCGGCGGCGCGCGCCATTGGAATAGTCACCCGCTCCGTTGCGAGCCCGAGGACCGCGGCCGTGAGTCCGGCGCCTTCCGCGCCGAATGCCCACGCCAGCGGGCCGTTGAGCGCGAGCTCGTGAAGCGGCCGACCCCCGCGCGCGACCGTGCACAGGAGCCGGCCGTTGAAGGCGGCGATGGCAGCGGGGAGGTCGTCGACCTGGCGAACACCGAGGGCGAAGTGTCCGCCCTGCCCGGCCCGCAGCACCTTGGGTGACCACGGTTCGGCGCAGTCGCGGTCAAGCACCACTTCTCCTGCGCCGAAGGCCGCCGCAGTGCGGATGATCGTGCCGACGTTGCCCGCGTCCTGCACGCCTTCGAGGAATACGGTGGTGCCGGTGCGTTGTGCGCGTGGCAGAGGGATCTCGGCTGCAATGCCCTGGGGCGTGCGCGCATCCGCGATGGCGGCGAAGGCGCTCGGCGAAACGAGCACCGGCGCGACGCCCGAGCGTTGCACGAGCGCGGCCGCCTCGCCCTCCGCAAGCGCCGCTTCGGTCGCGATTATGGCAAGCGGCATGATGCCGGCATCGAGCGCGGCCGCGATAAGGTGCGGGCCTTCGATCAACGCACGCCGCTCCGAGCGCCGCAGCCGGCTATCGCGCGCGAGCTTCGCCCAGCGCTTCACCTGGGCGTTGTCGCGCGAGCGGATCGTCAATTCGGACGCTTGGTGCGCAGCTCGAGCCGCGCTTTGCGCAGCATCTCGTCGACGAGATCGACATGCGGCGCGGCGTCCGCCTCGCGACGAACGTCGGCGTAGCTGCGCTGCAGGCGCTTTCGCGCCTGGTCGAACTTCGTGAGCTTCGCACGCTCGCCGACGAGCGCGCTGCCCGTGGCGAGCTTCACCGCCTCGCAGCACATGCGGTAGCTGCGGATGCGAAGCTGCTCGGCCATCAGGCCCCACGTCGGGGCAAAGAGATCGCCCTGGAAGAAGATACGAATGGCGTAGAAGCTGCGCCGGTGGATCTCGCAGGGTCCGTGGCGCCCGAGGGCCTCAAGATGATCCGGCGTCGCATAGCCCTTGTGACTTGCGAAGCCGTACTGTGGGTACCGGTCGTGCAGCCCGATCATTTCCGCGTCGCGCGCCGTCTTGGCGAGAATCGAAGCGGCGGAGATCGGCCGGTGCTTGGCGTCGCCGTCGACGAACGCTTTCGCGGCGCAGCCGAGGCCCTGCGGGCAAATGTTGCCGTCGATCCATGCCTCTTCTGGGCGCACGGCGAGCGCCTGCACCGCGCGACGCATGGCGAGCATCGACGCGTGGAAGATGTTCAGCCGATCGACCTCCTCGACCGTCGCGCTCGCCACGGCCCACGCCGTCGCGCGCTCCTTGATGCGCGCGGCAAGGACCTCGCGGCGCTCGGGCTCGAGCACTTTGGAGTCGGCAAGGCCATTGATGCGACGGGCGGGGTCGAGGATGACGGCCGCCGCGTACACCGGGCCGGCGAGTGGGCCGCGGCCCGCCTCGTCGACGCCGCAGACGAGCACCTTAGGCGCGAGCATGCGACAAAACTTCTAGCACGGCATCGGCCGCGCGCTGTGCGGCGTTGCGTCGCAGGAGCTCGTGGAACTCGCGAAAGCGCTCGACCTGGCGTTGCTGCCAGGCGGTGTCGCGCACGAGCGTAAGGAGCGCGCCGGCGAGGTTTGCCGGCGTCGCCTCGTCCTGGAGGAGCTCGGGCACCAGGCGCTCGCCGGCGAGGATGTTCGGCATGCCGACGTAGGGCAGGTAGAGCATCTGGCGCATCAGCGCCCATGTTATCGGAGACTGCCGGTAGGCAATCACCATCGGTCGCTTGAAAAGCGCCGCTTCGAGGGTGGCAGTGCCGCTCGCGACGAGCACCAGGTCGGCCGCCGCGAGCGCCTCGTGCGAATGGCCGAAAAGCAAAGTGAGCGGCAGATCGGTGCGCTCGTGCGCGTGCACCGCCTGCTCGAAGAGCTCGCGCGTCTCGCGCGTCACCATCGGGCAGACGAAGTGCACCTCCTTGATCTCCTGCCGGAAGCGGTGCGCGGCGAGGACGAACGCGCCCGCCATGTATTCAAGCTCCGAGCGCCGGCTACCCGGCAGCAAAGCGATGATCAGCTTGCCCGCAGGCAGCCGCAGCTGCGCGCGCGCCTCGTCGCGCGGCGGCTCGAGCGGAATGACGTCGGCGAGCGGATGGCCGACATAGGTGACCGGAACGCCCGCCGCCTTGTAGATCGGCTCCTCGAACGGGAACATGACGAGGATGCGGTTGACGGAGCGCGCGATGCGCCGCACGCGCCAGCGCCGCCAAGCCCAGACCGCAGGGCTGACGTAGTGGATCACGGGGATGCCAGCGTCCTTCAGCTTGCGCTCGAGGCCAAGATTGAAGTCCGAGGAGTCGACGCCGATGAAAACGTCGGGGCGGTCTCGCAGCATGCCGCGCGCGAGCTCCGAGCGGATGCCCATGATCTCGCGATAGTGCTTGAGCGCTTCGGCGTAGCCGCGCACCGAGAGCTTCTCCATCGGAAAGTGCGACTCGAAGCCCTCGGCGGCCATGCGCGGGCCGCCGATGCCGGCGAACTCCATATCCGGGCGCTTGCGCTTCAGGGCAGCGATGAGATGCGACGCGAGCAGATCGCCGGAGGCCTCGCCGGCGACCATGCCGACCCGCAGGTGTCGAGCCCGCCTCACCTCCCCCATGGCGCTAGCGGATGATGCCGCGCTTGGAGCGGTCGAGGAACTCCACGAGCGAGCGCACATGCCCGCAGGCGGCGACCTGCTCGTCGAGCCGCCGCCGCGCCTCGGCGAGCGCGAGGCCACTGCGATAGAGCGTGCGGTAGGCGCGCTTGAGCGCCGCGATGTCCTGCGGGGTGAAGCCGCGGCGCTTCAAGCCTTCGCTGTTGATGCCGTAGGGCTTCGCCATGTTGCCCGCCGCGGTGACAAAGGGCGGCAGATCCTGCGGCAGATACGTGCCCATGCCGGTGAAGGCATGGGCGCCGATGTGCACGAACTGGTGCACGAGCGTCGTGGCGCCGAAGATCGCCCAGTCGCCGATCGTCACGTGCCCCGCGAGCTGGCAGGCGTTGGCGAAGATGGTGTGGCTGCCGATCTGCACGTCGTGCGCGAAATGCACGTAGGCCATGACCCAGTTGTCGTTGCCAAGGCGGGTCACGCCGACGTCGAGCGCCGTGCCGCGGTTGATGGTGACGTACTCGCGGATGGTATTGCGATCGCCGATCTCCACGGCGGTGTCTTCGCCCTGGTACTTCTTGTCCTGGGGCGGCGCGCCGAGGGAGGCGAAGTGGAAGATTTTGTTGTCGCGGCCGATGCGGATGCGGCCATCGAGGACGACATGCGCGCCGATCCAGGTACCTTCGCCCACCTCGGCCTTTGGACCGACAACGCTATAGGGGCCGACCGTGACGCCGGGCGCGAGTTTCGCACGACGATCGATGATCGCGGTCGGATGCACCTCGACCGTCATTTGGCGTCGATCGATTGCATGGCGCAAAGGATGGTCGCTTCGGCGACCACCTGACCGTCGACCCGCGCCCAGCAGTTGAACTTGCTGATGCCGCGCAGCTGGCGGTCGTAGTGCACCTCGAGTTCGAGCTGATCGCCGGGGAGCACGGGCTTCTTGAAGCGCGCGTTGTCGATGCCGACGTAGTAGTAGACCGTATGCTCGTCCGGCATGGTGTTCTGCGTGCGAAAAACCAGCACCCCGGCCGCTTGCGCCATGGCCTCGAGGATCAGCACGCCGGGCATGATCGGCCGGTGCGGAAAATGGCCGGGGAAATACGGCTCGTTCGCGGAGACGTTCTTTACCGCGACGATGCGCTTGCCCGGTTCGCACTCCTTGACGCGGTCCACCATGATGAGCGGATAGCGCTGCGGCAGGTGAGCGAGCACGGCATTCACGTCCATCTCAGCCATCTTTCTTTCCTTTGCGGCGAAGCTCCGCTGCGGCGCGGGCCCACGCTGAATGTTCGTCGAACGGGTACACCCCGGTATAGGTGCCGGGCTTCAGGATCGAGCGCGAGACGAGCGTGCCCGCGGATATGTTGACGTGATCGACGATGCGCAGGTGTCCGAGGATGATGGCGGCGCCGCCGATGGTGCAATGCCGACCGATGTCGGCGCTGCCTGCGATGCCGGTGCAGCCGGCGATGGCGGTGTGCGCGCCGATGCGCACGTTGTGGCCGACTTGAATCTGGTTGTCGAGCTTCACGCCCTCCTCGATCACCGTGTCGTCGATGGCGCCGCGGTCGATGGTGGTGTTGGCGCCGATCTCGACGTCGTCACCGATCCTCACCGATCCGATCTGCGGAATCTTGATCCAATGGCCGTGGTCCTCGGCGATGCCGAAGCCGTCGGCGCCGATCACGGCGCCGGAATGCACGATCGCGCGAGCGCCGATCGATGCGCCACGATAGAGGACCACTCGCGGGTAGAGCGCGCTGTCGTCGCCGACGAGGGCGCCATCGCCGACCACACAGCCCGCACCGATTGACACGCGCGCGCCGAGCTTTGCGCTCGTTGCCACCACTGCCGAGGGATGGATGCCCGGCTCCTGCACCACGACGGGGTTGAAGAGCTGCGAGAGGCGCGCGAAGTAAGCGTATGGGTTCTCGGCGACGATGCGCGGCAGCGTCGTTTCGCCCTCGGCCTCGGGTCCGATGACCACGGCCCCCGCGCGCGTCGCGGCGAGCTTCGCCCGATAGCGGCTGCCGGTAAAGAAGCTGATGTGGCGCGAATCGGCGCCTTCCAGTGAAGCGACCTGGTGAACCCGCGTCTCATCATTGCCGGCCACACGGCCGCCCAGGCGCTGCACGATCTCGCCGAGGGTCAGCGACCCTGCCACGGGATTTACGGCGGACTCACGGTGCCCGACTCACTTCCCCGCGGGCTTGGCCTCGAGGGCCTTGATCACCTTGTCGGTGATGTCGATGCGCGGGCTCGCGAACACGGCGTCCTGGAAGATGATGTCGAACTTCTCCTGCTCGGCGATCTGGCGGATGACGCGGTTCGCTTGCTCGACCACTTGTGCGAGCTCCTCGTTGCGCCGCTGGTTCAGATCCTCGCGGAACTCGCGCTGCTTTCTCTGGAAGTCGCGGTTGAGCTCGGCGAACTCGCGCTCCTTAATGCGGCGTTGGTTCTCGGTCATCGTGACGCCGTTTTTCTCGAGCTCGTCCTGCATGCGCTTGAGCTGATCGGCGAGCCGCGCGAGCTCCTGGTCGCGTTTCTGGAACTCCGCCTCGATCTTCTTCTGCGCGCGCTGCGCGGGTATCGCGTCGCGCAGGATGCGCTCGGTGTTGACGAAGCCGAACTTGCCGGTCAGCGCGGTCGCGGTGGCGCCCTTGTCCTGCGCAATCGCGACCGCGCTCGCGGTCGCGACGAGCGCCGCGGCAAGGAATCGTAAATGGATCATGCGGTTCTTAGAATCCGGTACCGAAGGTGAATTGTAGCCTCTGCACGTGGTCGGTGCTCTTCGCGTTCAGCGGCTGGGCGAAGGAAAGGCGCAGCGGGCCGAAGGGCGAGCTCCAGAAGAACGCGAGCCCGGTCGAATAGCGAAGCTCGCTGAAGTCGAAGCTCTGCGCGAAGACGTTGCCGCCGTCGACGAACCACGCGAGCCTGAGCGAAGGATCCTGCGCCGCGCCGGGCATGGGGAAGAGAAGCTCGAGCGAGCCGGTCGCCTTGCGGTTGCCGCCGACCGCGTTGCCGAGCGTGTCCTGAGGGCCGAGCGAGAACGAGCTGTAGCCGCGCACGGTGCCCGGTCCGCCGGCGAAGAAGTTCTTGAAGAACGGCAGCGGCTTCCCGCCGAGGCCGCCGGCAATGCCGAGCTCGCCGCCCGCGAGCAGCGTCAGATCGCGCGTCAGCGGAAAGTAGGTCTGGTGCTGGAAGCCGAAGCGCGAGTACTCGAGATCGCCGCCGGCGAGCTCGCTGCTCACGCGCATGAAGGTTCCAGAGCGCGTGACGATCAAGCTGTCGCGCGTGTCACGCGACCAGCCGGCGGTCACGGCGCCGTAGCGGTAGTGATTGCCGAACTGACTGACGAAGTTGAGGTAGCTGAGCGGGCTCGTGTCGAAGGTCGTGAGATTCACCGTTTCCAGGTTGAGGCCCAGATCGATGCGGCTCACTTCCGAGACCGGATAGCCGAACTTGATGCCGCCGCCAAGCGCGTCCGTGGCATAGGGACCGACGGCGAGGCTGGAAGCATTCGTTTTCCGCTTGTAGAGGTCGAAGCCCTGGCTCACGCCGTTCACCGTGTAGTACGGATCGACGTAGGAGAGCGAATAGACCTGGTTCACCGTGCCGCTATTGATGTTGAACGACAGGAACTTGCCGGTGCCGAAGACGTTCGACTGCGTGAGCGAGGCGGAGAGCGCGAGCTTCTCGACGCTCGAGAAGCCGACGCCGAAAAGCAGCGCCCCGGTGGGCCGCTCCTTCACGGTGTAGATGACGTCGACCTGGTCGGGGCTGCCTTCGACCGGCACCGTCTCGACGTTCACTTCGTTGAAGTATTGCGTACGGTCGATGCGCCGGCGCGAAAGCTGGATCTTCGAGGTGTCGTAGTAGGCGCCTTCGAGCTGGCGCATCTCGCGGCGGATCACCTCGTCGCGCGTCTTGGCGTTGCCGGTGATGTCGACGCGGCGCACGTAGACGCGCCGGCCCGGGTCGACGGCGATGTTGAACGCGACGCTGCGCTTTTCCTTTTCGACTTCGGGAATCGCGTTGGCGTTGGCGAAGGCGTAGCCCTCGTTGCCCAGACGGTCGGCGATCGCCTTCGTGGTGGCGGTGAGCTTCTCGCGCGAGAAGACGTCGCCCGGCTTCAGCTGCACCAGCTTCTCGAGCTCCTCGCGCGGCGCGATCAGATTTCCGGAAAGGCCCACCTTCGAGACGGTGTATTTCTCGCCCTCGGTGAAGTTCACGGTGATGTAGATGTCGCGGCGATCGGGCGAAATCGACACCTGCGTCGACTCGATGCTGAAATCCAGGTAACCGCGGTTCTGATAGAAGGAGCGCAGGTTCTCGAGGTCGGCGGAGAGTTTCTCGCGCGAATAGCGATCGTGCTTCGTGTACCAGGTAAGCCAGCCCGGCGTGCGCAGCACGAACTCCTTCAGAAGCTCCTTCTCGGGAAAAGCTTTGGCGCCAACGAGATTGATGCCACGGATCTTGGCGATCTCGCCCTCGGTGACGGCGATGTTGATGCCGACACGGTTTCGCTCGAGCGGCGTGACGGTGGTCTGAATATCGACCGCGTACATGCCGCGCGACAGGTACTGGCGCTTCATTTCGAGCTCGGTCGATTCGAGCATGGCACGGTCGAAGATGCGGCCTTCCGCCATGCCGACCTCGCGCAGCACCTTGCGCACGTTATCCGGCTCGAACTCCTTCATCCCCGAGAAATCGATCGACGCGATCGCCGGCCGCTCTTCGACGTAGACGACAAGGACGTCGTTTTCCATTTCGAGGCGAACATCCTTGAAGAAGCCGGTCGCATAGAGCGCGCGCAGCGCCGCTTGCGCCTTCTCCTCGTTCATCGTCTCGCCGACCTTCACCGGCAGATAGCTGAACACCGTGCCGGGCTCGGTGCGCTGCAGGCCCTCGACGCGGATGTCCTTGACCGTGAATGGAGTGAACGACTGGGCCCGCACCACACCGGCTGCCGCAACCAGGTACGCGGCGAGCACCGCGGCCAAGCCTCTACGAATCATCAACCAGTCAACAGGCGATTCAGGTCGTTATAGAAGGCAAAGGCCATCATCACCAGGAGCAGCGCAAGACCCACGCGCTGCCCGAGCTCCATGAAGCGCTCGGAGACCGGCCTGCCTTTAATTATTTCGATCGCATAGTACATGAGATGTCCGCCATCGAGCAGCGGGATCGGTAGCAGGTTCAGGACGCCGAGGCTGATGCTGATGAGCGCGAGGAACGTGACGTACGAGATCCAGCCGAGGCTCGCCGAC
>JBHELS010000004.1:0-3740 GCA_046263015.1 Burkholderiales bacterium
CGACCGGTGTCGGCTCGACCCTCGTGTAGCACGCGTTCGGGACCTGCCGCGGCACATTGACGAGCACCGGATCGGCCGGCAGCGAATCGACGAACGTGTTCTCGAAGCGCGCCTCGGCCAGATCGACCGGCGCGGCATTCGATTTTGCGGCGGCGAAAGCCATGGACCGATTATCGCGCGGCGCGCGTGCGCCTCGGTCATCCTCGCTCGCGCCGCGCCTTAGCCACGGCACGCGCATCGGGTTGTAGCGTTGAGCGGTTGCGAAGGAACGTAAACGCCGCCGATGTGCTGGTGTCGCTTACGGGCAGCAGGCCGTCACCGTTCCAAGACGGTGCGCAGCCCTCAGGTGGTGGAGGCGGCGGGAATCGAACCCGCGTCCGCAAGCCCTACACAGTCAGGACTACATGCTTAGCCTGGTTATTTGAGCTTCGCCTTGCGGTCGCCAACCGGCAGGCTACCGCGCAGCTAGCCGCTTCGACGGATCCCCCCGGCCAAGCGGCCAGACCGGGAGGAGAGGCTGATGTAAATGACGCTGCACCCCTTGCGGGGCCTAGACCATCAGCAATCTAGTGCAGCGTCTCACCGGTATTAGGCGGCGAGAGCGAAACGCTCGTCGTTGGCGTTTGTAGTGTTTCCAGATGGATTTACGAGGTCACTGGTCCTCGGCATGCCCTGCGCTGCTTCGCGACCCACGTCGAATCCAGGTCGCCCCCAGAATCGCCAAATGGTGCCGGACGCCATTTTATCAAGCCCACCCGGTGAGGACCAGCTTGCCGATCATCCGGCCCGACTCGAGCTTCTCGTGGGCGCGGCGCAAATTGGCCGCACTGATCGGCTTCAGCGTCTCGCGGCGCGTCGTCGTGAGTTGACCGGCATCGAGCCAGTCTGAGACCTGGTTCAGGAGCTTGTGCTGCTCGATCATGTCGGGCGTCTGAAAGCGCGGACGCGTGAACATCAGCTCCCAGCAGACGCTCACGCTTTTTGAGCGCACCACATCCATCGCGAGCGGCTCGCGGTTGGCGACGATCGCGAGCACCGCGCCCTGCGGCGCCACCACATCGGCCATTGCCGCCCAGTGCGAATCGAGCTCGCCGCTGAAGTTCGCGACGTAGTCGACCTGCTTCATGCCGAGCGCTTCGAGCTGTGTACGCAGGGGCCGGTGGTGGTCGAGCACATGATCGGCGCCGAGCTCGCTCACCCAGGCAATGCTTTGCGGGCGCGAGGCCGTGGCAATCACCTTCAGCCCCGCGATCTTGGCGATCTGGATGCCGATCGAGCCGACGCCGCCCGCGCCGTTGATGATGAGGAGCGAGGCGGGCACGCCGCGCGGGATCTTCATCCGATCGAAAAATGCTTCCCACGCGGTGATGGCGGTCAGCGGAACCGCGGCCGCCTGGGCGAAGTCGAGGTTCTTCGGCTTCCGGCCGACGATGCGCTCGTCCACCAGGTGGAACTCGCTGTTCGAGCCCGCTCGCGTGACGTCGCCCGCGTAAAACACCTCGTCGCCCGGCTTGAAAAGTGTCACCTCGGCGCCGACCGAAGCGACGCTGCCCGCGGCATCCCAGCCGAGGACGCGCGGTGCGTTGTCGGTCTTCCCCGGATCGGCGCGGCGCTTGGTGTCGACCGGGTTCACCGACACGGCTTCCACTTTCACCAGCAGGTCGCGCGGTCCCGGCGTCGGCGACGGTAGCTCGATGTCGACGAGCGAAGCGATCTCACGCGAGGTATGGGCAACGGCTTTCATAGGTGCTCCAGCAGTTCTAGCGGATGATCGATGATGGCGTCGGCGTTCCAGGCCGTCGGTCCCGGATTGTCGGTGCCGTGATAGCCATACTGGACGGCGATCGCGCGCATGCCGGCAGCGTGCGCCGCCTGCATGTCGCGCAGATCGTCGCCGACGTAGGCACAATCGGCCGGGGCAAGCGCGAGCGCCTCGGTCGCCGCGAGGAGCGGCGCGGGATGCGGCTTAAGATGCGGCGTGCTGTCGCCGCAGATGAGACACGCGGGCCGGACTTTGAGTTGCTCGACCAGAGGGCGTGCGAAGCGCGTCGCTTTGTTGGTGACGATGCCCCAGGCGATGTCGCGTGCGCCGAGCTTCCTCAGGAGTTCCTCCATGCCGGGAAACACGCGCGTGTGCACGCAAAGCGCGCCCGCATAGTTATCGAGGAACTCGTCGCGCATTGCGATGTACCTCGCATCGTCGGGCAACATATCGAAGCCGATGCGCAAGAGTCCGCGCGCACCCATCGATGCATAAGGACGCACGACTTCGGGCGCGAGCGGCGCGAGCGCGCGTTTCTCGCGCATCGCGTTTACTGCGGCGGCGAGATCGGCCGCCGTGTCGGCAAAGGTACCGTCGAAGTCGAAAAGCACCGCGCGGCTAGTCACGCACGCAGCGCAAGAGGTAGTTGACGTCGCAGTCGCGCCCGAGGCGGTATTCGCGAGTGAACGGGTTGTAGGTCATGCCGACGAGTTCGTCGGGCCGAAGAGACGCTTCGCGCGCGAAGCGCGAGAGCTCGGAGGGCTTGATGAAGCGGCCGTAATCGTGTGTGCCGCGCGGCAGGAGGCGGAGCACGTATTCAGCGCCCAGTACCGCGAATAGGTAGGACTTCGCATTGCGATTGATGGTAGAGAAGAAGACCTGCCCGCCTGGAGCCACGAGGCGCGCACAGGCGGCAACCATCGCCGCCGGCTCTGGCACGTGCTCGAGAAGCTCCATGCATGTGACCGCATCGAACTCGCCCGCATGCTGCGCCGCATATTCCTCCGCGCTCGCGCGTGCGTAGACAACCTTCGCCTGGCTCTGCAGCAGGTGGAGTTCCGCGACGCGCAGCGATTTTTCGGAAAGATCGATACCCGTTACTTGGGCGCCGCGTTGCGCCATCGCCTCTGCAAGGATGCCGCCGCCACAGCCGACGTCGAGCACGCGTTTTCCGGCAAGCGCCACACGCTCATCGATCCAGCCGAGCCGCAGCGGATTGATGTCGTGTAGCGGCCGGAATTCGCCCTGCGGGTCCCACCACCGGTGCGCGAGCTGGCTGAACTTCTCGAGCTCTGCCGGATCGGCGTTCACGCCGGGCATTGTCCCAAAAAAAAGCCCCGCCGAAGCGGGGCTGGGTTCCATTTGAAGCGCTTACTTGCTCGTGGAGGAGCCGCTCGCGCTGCCCGAGCTCGAGCCACCGGTTGAGCCGCCGTAGCTGCTCGAGCCGCTCGTCGAGCCGGAGCTCGTGCCGGTACCCGCGGGCGATGCGCTGCCGGCGGTCTGCTCGCGGCTGCCGAGGAGCTCGGCGTCGACGCGACGATCCGGCTGCAGGCAGGCGATGAGCTTCTGGTTCTTGTTGCTCTCAGGTCCCATGCGCTTGCACTGGTCGCCCGTCACAGGCTCGCTCTTGCCCTTGCCGGCGACTTGCAGGCGGCTGCTGTCGACCCCTTTCGATTTGAGAAAGTCGGCTACCGCTTGCGCACGCTGCTCGGAGAGCTCCTGGTTGTATTCCTCGGAGCCGATGCGATCGGCGTGCCCTGTGAGAACGACGCGCTCGACGTTCGCGCCTTGCGCACTCTTCGCGAGGTCATCGAGCTTTTGCTGCCCAGCCGGCGTCAGCTCGGCTTTGTTGAAGCCGAAGAGCACATCGGTCGAGAGCGTGATCTTCTCGATCACCACCGGTTGCGGCGCGGGCGTTGGCGCCACCGCGATCGGCGCCGGCGCGGGCGCCGGCTCGGCTTTTACGACCGGTACCGGC
>JBHELS010000005.1:0-5586 GCA_046263015.1 Burkholderiales bacterium
CTGCCCTGCACATGGCAGGCGCGGATGCGAAGCTCGACCATCACCGGCGTGCTCGACACCTCGGAGAGCTCGAAGCTCTTCTCGACCATCTCGACGATCTTCGGCAGGTTGGGGCGCGGGTCCACGAGCCAGATCTGCGACTTCATGGCGAAGGCGTGCGTGCGCTCCTGGATGATCGAAGCGCCCTCGCCATAATCCTCGCCGAGGATCAGGACCGTGCCGCCCTTGACGCCGGCCGAGGCGAGATTCGAGAGCGCATCGGAGGCCACGTTGGTGCCGACGGTGGATTTGAATGCCACGGCGCCGCGCATCGGGTAGTTGATCGAAGCGCCGAGCATGGCGGCGGCGCCCGCTTCGTTGGCGTTCGTCTCGACGTGCACGCCGAGCTCGTCCAGGAACTCGCGCGCATCGTTCAGCACGTCCATGACGTGCGACACCGGCGCTCCCTGGTAACCGCCGACGTAGGACACCCCGGATTGCAGCAACGCTTTGGTCACGGCGAGGATCGCCTCGCCGTGAAAGGTGGCGCCGTCGCCCAGCTTGAGCTTTGCAACTTCCGCTTTGAATGAACGTTCCATAACTAGCTAAGCAGTTTCCTAGGCAGCCAGGTCGCAAGCCCCGGCAATAGCATCACCGCCAAAAGGGCGACCAAGCCCATGACCACGTACGGCGTGACGGCGCTCCAGATCTGCCGCATCGCGATTTCCTTCGGAGCGACGCTTTTCATCGTGAAGAGCAGCATTCCGAAAGGCGGCGTCAGCAAGCCGAGCTGCATGCAGATGAGGAACAGTACGCCGAACCAGATCGGATCGAAACCATAGAGCGCCACGAGCGGCATAAAAAATGGCAGGCAGATGAGCATCATGCTCACCTGGTCGATGAAGCAGCCGAGGATCAGCAGGATCGCCATCATCGCGAGCAGCACGGGCCAGGCGCCGAAGCCCGAGCTCTTGATCGCGTCCACCATGCCGTTCGTCGCCCCCGAAAAGGTGAGGATCTGCGCGAAGGTGGTGGCGCCAATGATGATGAAGAGAATCACGCCCGAGATACTCGCAGCGCCAAGAAGCGCCTTCATCAGGTTCGACCCTGTGAGCGCGCGATAGATCCAGGCGACCGCGACGGTCGCTACGGCCCCGATGGCCGCGGCTTCCGTGGGCGTCGCCCAGCCCGCGCTCATGGCGGCCACGACCACGACAAAGATCATCACGAGCGGCAACACGTAGACGATGAGCGGCCGCACGCGGTCCCACACCGGGATCTCTTCGTGCGCGAAAGCTGGCGCGAGCGCGGGGTTCATCACCGCCCGCAGCACGATCCAGGCGACGAAGAACACCGAAAGGACAACGCCAGGGATGATGCCGGCAATGAGGAGCTGCGAGACCGAGATGCCGGCGAGGCTGCCAAGAAGCACCGTGAGCGCGGAGGGCGGGATCAACATGTCGACGCCGCCGATCGCCATGATGGGCCCCATTGCCATGCTCGGGTGGTAACCACGCTTCAGCATCTGCGGCAGAAGCAGGCTGCCCAAGAGTGCAGTCGTTGCGATGGTGGAACCGGAAATGGCGGAGAAGACCGTGCCCGCGACGACCGCGACCACCGAAAGCCGCCCCGGCACGCGCCAGATCAGCCGGTCGATCGCGTCGATCGCCTTCATCGCGACGCCCGTGTGGAAGAGCACCTCGCCCATCAGGATGAAGAATGGAATCGGCGTGAGCGAGAAGCTCGTGATCGAGACGATGCCGTTGCGGATGAGCTGGATGAGCCCGGCTTCTTTTCCGAGGTATATCCACGCCCCGACGATGTTGATGCCGAAGAAGGCGAATGCGGCCGCCAACCCGGTGAGGAAAAGCAGCGTCAGCAAACCAAAGAGGAAAAGTGCCGAGAGCCACCATGTCATGCCCGCAGACGCCGCGCGAACTCAATGGCGAGGAGCGTGAAGGAGACGGGCACGAGCGCGTATTGCCACCACTCCGGGATGGCAAGGGTCTTCACCATCATCGAGCCGAGGCGCGCCGAATCGGCGATGAGCCGGATCCCGTACCAGACGAACACGGCGCAGATCATCATGCCGAGCACGTCAGCGCAGCGCTCGAGAAAGAGCGAGACGCGCTTTGGCACCAACACGAGGACGACGTCGAGGCGCACGTGCTCGTTTCGATAAAGGAGGTACGGCGCGACGAGTAGCGTCGCGACGGGTAGGCTGTATTCCGTCAGCTCCACCACCCAGCCGGTATTCGCCCAGCCGAGGTTGCGGCCGATGACATCGAGCGTCACAGCGAGCGCCATGGCGCCGACCAGGACCGCAGCGATGTAAGCGAAGGTTTGGAGGACGAGGGCGTACGCGCGCATCTACCGGCTGAAGAGCTTCCTCATCTGCGGACCGTATTGCGGGCTTGCCTTGATGATGCTCGCCCAGCCCACTTCGTACGCTTTCTCGTAATACTGCTTCGCGGTCGCCGGATCGAAGGTGAGGGTCTGGATGCCGGCTTCCTTCTGGCGCCGAATTTCTTCCTCGTTGTACTTCTTCCAGAAGTTGTCGTTCGCCTCCAGCGCCATCGCTTCGCGATTGAGGAGATCTCGCTGCTTTGGGTTCAGGCCTTTCCATTTGTCGAGGTTCATGACTATCGACACCTCGGCGTTGTAGAAGCCCGGATCAACGCGGTATTTGGTCCGCTCCTGCCAGTTCAAGTCAAAGATGCCGTGGATAGGCCAGCCATACCCGTCGACCACGCCGCGCTCGAGCGCGGTATACACCTCGCCCGGTGGCGTCTGCACGACGGTCGCGCCCAGTGCCTGGAAGAAATCGCGATAGACCGGTGTGATGCGGATCTTGATCCCCGAGAGGTCCGGCTTGTCGATCTTCTTCGTGAGATAGAGATGAAACGGCGAGTAGTCGACGATGCGGGCGACATAGACCATGTTCGCCTTTTCGTTCCAGATCTTGTTGATGAGATCGTGCCCGCCGTTCTTGCGCAGCTCGGTTGCGGGAAGCTGCGTGAGCTTCAGCGCATCGGCCTCCGGCATGATGTTCGTGTAGAAGGCCCCGGTCGTCAGTGCCATGTCCACCACCCCGGTGCGCACGGCGTTGCCGACCTCGAAGGGCGGCATGGCTTTCGGCCCGCCGATGAAGTTCAAATGCACGACGCCCTTGCCGGCGCTGTTCACCTTGCCGATGAACCCTTCGAGATTCTTGACGTATTGCGTGTTTTCGCTAAAGGCACTCACGACGCGCAGACTCGTTTCCTGCGCTTGCGCCGTGCTCATGGTCAAAGCGGCCACCGCGGCCGCCAGCAAGAGCGTCGTTCTCATCGTTCCTCCTCGGAGAGGAGGCAGGGTACGGCCCCGGCCGAATATTTGTCAAATCAATGTGCAATATGATATGAATCATTTCCATGAATGTGGCGGACGTTGACCTCAACCTGCTGCGGGTGTTCGACGCCGTGCTGCAGGAGCGAAGCGTCACCGCCGCCGGCGGGCGCTTGGGGCTCACGCAGCCAGCGGTGTCGAACGCGCTCGCCCGTCTGCGCGGCCTCTTCGGTGACGCGCTTTTTGTGCGCACGCCCGTCGGCATGGAGGCGACGCCCTTCGCGCGCGGCGTCGCCGATCCGGTGCGCCAGGCGCTCGCGCTCCTCGACTCCGCGCTCGCTCACGGCCCCGGGTTCGAACCGGCGAGCGCGACGCGCGCCTTTCGCTTCTACATGTCCGACATCGGCCAAGTCGAGTTCCTGCCACCTCTGCTCGAACGCGTGCAGCGGGTTGCGCCCGGCGTTCGGCTCGAGGCCGTGCCGAGCGACCTTGCGCATATCGCGGATGCTTTGAGCACGGGTGCGCTCGATCTCGCGGTCGGCTTCCTCCCGAACCTCGGCCCGCCGATCAGCCGGCGCCGCCTCTTCCAGGATCCATACATGTGCCTGATGCGCGCCGGCCACCCGCTGAAGAAGCTCACTCGCAAGGCGTTTGCCGAGGCGTCGCACGTGCTCGTCACCTATCGCAGCGGCGGCCATCGCGTAATCGAGGAGGCGCTGGAACGCGCGGGCGTCGGGCGCCGCATCGCATTGCGCGTGCCACACTTCACCGTAGTGCCGATGGTGCTCGAGCGCACCGACCTGATCCTGACCATTCCGGCGCGGGTCGCGCGGGTCTACGAGCGGCGGGGCAACTTCCGCGCTCTGCCGCCGCCCATTCCCATGCCGCCCGCGGAAGTGGCGGTTCATTGGCACGAGCGCTTCGAAGCCGACCCGGGCAATCGGTGGCTTCGCGAGCAGATCTTCGAGCTGTTTGCGGATTGAGATCGATGCGGCTGCGACGGCGTGCGTATAGGGGACAGCTGCCGCAGAATCCGCGATGTCCATGGAAAACATGAGTTACACCCGGACGCCCTTGAGCTGGCGTCGGCGCTCGCCGGGATGAAGCTCGCCGTCATCGGCGGCGGCAACGGCGCCTACGCCGCGGCCGCCGACCTAACGGAGCGCGGGCATGAGGTGCGCCTGTGGCGCCGCAACGCCGAGGCGCTGGCCGCCTCGAAAACGCTCACGCTCAAGGATGAGCGCGGCGAACGGCGCATCGAGCTCGCGTCCGTCTCGGCCGATATCTCGACCGCGCTGCGCGGCGCCGAGCTCATCTTTGTGCCGGATCCGGCCTTCACGCAGCTCGACAATGCGCGGCGCATCGCACCGCACCTGGCCGATGGCCAAGTCGTGTTTTTCGCCCCCGGCACCTTCGGTTCCTATGTCGTGGCGCAGGCGGTGCGCCAAGCCGGCAACCGCGCCGAAGTCGCCTTCGCGGAAACCGGCACGCTCCCTTGGCTCACGCGCAAGCATGGGCCCACGACGTGCGCCATCACGGCGCGTGCGACTCGGCTACCGACCGGAGTCTTTCCTGCGCGCCATGCAGAGCGCGCTCGCGCGGTGGTCCGCCAGGCGTTTGTGGGCATCGAGCCGGTCGAGGATGCGCTCTCGGCGGCGTTGATGAACGCGGGGCCCGTCATTCACCCGCCGCTTATCCTGATGAACGCCGGGCCGCTCGAGCATTTCGAGCGCTGGGACATCCATAAAGAAGGGACACAACCGTCGATCCGTCGCGTCACCGACGCGCTCGATGGCGAGCGCATCGGCGCGCGCGAGAAACTCGGTTACCGGGCCCCGCACTTTCCGCTTGCCGACCACTATCGCGCCGAGGGCGACGAATGGATGTACGGCCGCCGCGTGCACCAGAAGCTCACCGACTCGCAGGACTGGCGCGAGCACATCTCGCTCACCGAGCATCGCTACATGCGCGAGGACATGGAGCATGGACTCGCCTTCCTTGTCTCCGTGTGCGAATGGGCGGGTGCCCCGTGCCCTGTAGCGCGCGGCCTTCTCGCACTCGGCTCCGCCGTCCTTGGCCGCGATCTGCGCGCGACCGGCCGCACGCTCGAGAACCTTAGCCTTGCGTCGCTCACGCCGGCGCAGTTGAAGGAGCAACTCGCTTGAGAATCGCCGCGCTTGGCGCGGGTCGCATGGGCCGCGGCATCGGCCACGTCTTTGCGTATGCGGGCTTCAAGGTCGACATCATCGACTTCAAGCCCCGGCCATCGGCTGAGCACGA
>JBHELS010000006.1:0-14060 GCA_046263015.1 Burkholderiales bacterium
GGAACGAGGTGTTCTGGGGCAAGCGCGTCCACCAGCACGCGTGGCAATTTCCACAAGGCGGCATCAAGCACGGCGAGACACCTCTCGATGCGATGTACCGCGAGCTCGAGGAGGAGATCGGCCTGCAGCGAACGCATGTGCGCATCCTCGGACGCACGCGTGAGTGGCTGCGCTACGAGGTGCCGGAGAAATGGCTGCGCCGCGCGCGCGAGGGCAACGGCGGCGTCTACCGCGGCCAGAAGCAGATCTGGTATCTGCTGCGCATGGTGGGGCGCGACTGTGACGTCAAGCTGCGCGCGAGCGGGCACCCGGAATTCGATGCCTGGCGCTGGCACGATTACTGGATTCCCCTCGATACGGTGATCGACTTCAAGCGCGAGGTGTACCGGCAGGCGCTGATCGAGCTGCATCGCTATCTGCAGGCCGACCGCCGCGCGCGCCCCCGGCGCCCGGAGAGCGCGCACCCGGCGCATCCGTAGCTCACATGGACCGCGAGTACCCGCCGCTCGGCATGCATGAGCTGGGCGCGAACGCCGGTCTTCGCCGGCCGCTCGCCCCGCAAGCGCCGCGGGTGACGCCGGACGCGCCGGCGGTGCAGGTCATGACCGATCTTGCGCGGGGTACACCGGCTACGATCCGCCCGCAGGCGCCGCTCGCCGGCGCCAATCAGTTCATGATTACGCGCGGTGTGCGTCTCCTGATCGTCACCGATGAAGAGGAGAACGTGCTCGGCGTTTTGACGGCGACCGACATCCTCTCCGAGCGGCCGATGCGCGTTGCCATCGAGCGACGGCTGCGGCGCGACGAGCTCGCGGTGGCGGACGTGATGACACCGGCGGTGGAGGTGCAGGTGCTCGACTATGCGGAGGTGGAGCTCGCGCGCGTCGGCCATGTCATGGAGACCCTGCGCCGCGACGGACGTCAGCATGCGCTGGTGGTCGAATTCGACGAGGAACCGTCCGGGCCGCTCGGCCGGCCGAGACGGCGCGCGATGGTGCGCGGCATCTTCTCGCTCTCGCAGATCGCCCGTCAGCTCGGCGTCGCCGTGGATCCGGGCACCGAAGTGGCACGCACTTTCGCGGAGATCGAAGCGGCGATCAAGTAGCGCGATCGGCGCGATTGGCAAGAACCATTTGCCCCGGGCGCCGTAGTGCCGCTAGCCTCGCACCATGCCGATCCGCCGTGAAAGCCTGCTCTCGCTCGAGGCCTACGCCCGCGAGCGCAATGCCTTTCGCGCGCGCGTCATCGAGCACAAGAAGCGGCGCACGGTCCGCCTCGGCGAGCATCTGACGCTGCAATTCGAGGACGAGCTCACCATTCGCTATCAAGTGCAGGAGATGCTGCGCATCGAGCGCATCTTCGAGGAAGAAGGCATCGAGGGGGAGCTCGACGCCTACAATCCGCTCGTGCCCGATGGCACGAACTGGAAAGCGACCCTGCTCATCGAGTATCCGGACCCGGAGGAGCGAAAGCGCATGCTCGCCCTGCTGAAGGGCATCGAGCAGGCGCTCTGGGTGGAAGTCGCCGGTTCGCCGCGCGTCTACGCCATCGCCGACGAGGACCTCGAGCGCGAGAACGAGGAGAAGACCTCCTCCGTGCATTTCCTTCGCTTCGAGCTCGATGCCCCGATGCGGGCCGCGGCCGCCGACGGCGCCGCAATCACGCTCGGCGTCGAGCACTCGCACTACCGCGCGAAAGTCGAGCTCGCGGCCGAGGTGCGCACCGCGCTGTGCGCCGACTTGCGCTAGCCGCGGCGCTCGCCTGCGCTTGCGCGGGCTGCGCGAGCACGCCGCGGGACGAAAGCGACTGGGAGCGGCGAAACCGTGAGAACGTGCCGCCGGAGGAGGGGGTCTCGCTCCCGGCCTATCCCGTCGCCCGCGATCTCGTTGAGTTCACGTTTCCGACCTCGACCGGCTTTCGCTTCTTCATCGATCGCAAGAGCCTCGCGGTCGGAAAGGACGGCGTCGTTCGCTATGTGCTCGTCGCGCGCAGCCCGGGCGGGCCGGAGAACGTCACTTTCGAGGGCTTGCGCTGCGCGAGCGCCGAGCAGCGCGTGTACGCGCTCGGCCACCCGGACCACGCTTGGAGCGCGGCCCGCAGCCCCTGGCGGCCGCTCGCCTCGGCCCGCCACATCGCGCTCTACCGCGATTATTTCTGTCCGCAGAACAAGCCGATCCGCGACGCCGGCGAAGGTGTGCGCGCGCTCGAGAGCGGTGGTCACCCCTTTGCGAAGGGCTTGGGCAGCCAGGTCGGCCGCTAGAGCAAAACCAGGTTATCCCGGTGGATGAGCTCCGGCTCGTCCACATAGCCGAGGATCGACTCGATCTCGGCCGAAGGTCGTCGCATGATGCGCCGCGCCTCGGCCGCCGTGTAGTTCACGAGACCGCGGGCGATTTCGCGCCCATCGGGATCGAGGCAGCCGACCACGGCGCCGCGCTCGAATTCGCCCTCGACCTCCAGAACGCCGATCGGCAGGAGGCTTTTGCCGTCGCGGACGAGCGCCCGCGTCGCGCCAGCGTCGAGCTTGAGGCGCGCGGCGACGCTCAAGTGATCGGCGAGCCATTGCTTGCGCGCGGCGAGCGGTACGGTCTTTGCCGTGAGCAGTGTACCGATGCGCTCGCCCCCCGCCAGGCGCAAGAGCACGTCGGCAACGCGCCCGTCGGCGATAACGGTGTGCGCGCCGCTTCTCGCCGCGCGGCGCGCCGCCTGCACCTTGGTCCTCATGCCGCCGCGCCCGAGCGCGCTCCCCGCACCGCCGGCCATCGCGGCGAGACCCGGGTCGAGCGCGTCGGCTTCTTCCACGAGCCGCGCCTGGGCATGCGCGCGCGGATCTGCGTCGAAGAGTCCCGCCTGGTCGGTGAGGATGACGAGCGCATCGGCTTCCACGAGGTTCGTGACCAGGGCGGCGAGCGTGTCGTTGTCGCCGAACTTGATCTCGTCGGTCACCACCGTGTCGTTCTCGTTGATCACCGGGATGACGCCGAGCTCAAGCAGCGTCCGCAATGTAGCTCGGGCGTTGAGGTAACGCTGCCGATCGGCGAGATCATCGTGCGTCAGGAGTACCTGCGCCGTGTGCAGCCCATGGCGGCGAAAACAGCTCTCGTAGCACTGCACCAAGCCCATCTGGCCGACGGCCGCCGCCGCCTGCAGCTCGTGCATGGTGTGCGGCCGGCGCGTCCATCCGAGGCGGAGGATGCCTTCGGCGATGGCGCCGCTCGAGACGAGGATCACCCGGCGGCGCTCATGGATGAGGCGCGCAATTTCCTGCGCCCAGCGCGCGATCGCCGAGCTGTCAAGGCCGCGACCGGCGGCGGTGACGAGGGAGGAGCCGACCTTGACGACGAGCGTCTTCGCTTGCGCGAGTGGCGTCATTGGCGAGCGAGTTCCTTCGCGAGCGCCTTGCACACGGCATTGCAGCCCTCGCCGGTCAGCGCCGAGATGACGAACCAAGGACGCGTCCAGCGCAGCGCCCGTACCATCTTCGCCGCGCGCGCGTTCGCATCGTCCACGGCGTCCGCCTTGTTGAAGAGGAGCCAGCGCGGCTTTCGGTAGAGCGCCTCGTCGTACTTCTTCAGCTCGGCGGCAATGGCCCGCGCGCCCTGCACCGGCTGTTCGGCGCTAAGGTCGACAAGATGCAGGAGCAGCCGCGTGCGCCGCAGGTGGCGCAGGAACTGGTGGCCAAGCCCCGCGCCTGCGGAGGCCCCCTCGATCAGGCCCGGAATGTCGGCAATGACGAAGCTCGCGTTGCCGACGCGAACGACGCCGAGCGAGGGATCCAGCGTGGTGAAGGGGTACTCGGCGACCTTGGGCCGGGCACTCGATACCGCGCGAATGAAGCTCGACTTGCCGGCGTTCGGCATGCCGAGGAGCCCGACGTCGGCGAGCACGCGCAGCTCGAGCGCAAGGCGCCGGCTCTCGCCAGGCTCGCCGCGGGTGAATTGCCGCGGCGAGCGGTTGACGCTCGATTTGAAATGCACGTTGCCAAGGCCGCCCTGGCCGCCGCGCGCGAGGAGCGCCCGCTCGCCGTCTGTTGCGAGGTCGGCGAGGAGGTCCCCGGTCGCCTCATCGCGGATCACCGTGCCTAGCGGCATGCGAAGCTCGATATCGTCGCCCGCGGCGCCGTTGCAGTCGGAGCTGCCGCCGCGCGTGCCGTCGGCTGCGCGATGGATGCGCGCGTAGCGGTAGTCGATGAGCGTGTTGATGTTACGGTCGGCGCGCGCCCAGACCGAGCCGCCCCGGCCGCCGTCGCCGCCGTCGGGGCCGCCGCGGCGGATATATTTTTCGCGGCGAAAGTGTGCCATGCCGTCACCGCCCTTGCCGGCATGCACCTCGATCTTCGCTTCGTCGATGAATTTCATGGTCCATAAATGAAAAAGCCCTATCGGCAGCGATAGGGCTTCTCATGGGGCGCGTACCGGCTACGCCGGTGAAGTCTCGGCGACGACGCTCACGGTCTTGTTCTGGTTTTCGCCGCGCACGGCGTACTGCACTTGACCGGTCACGCGCGCATAGAGCGTGTGGTCGCGGCCAATGCCGACGTTGGTTCCGGCGTGCACGCGCGTGCCGCGCTGGCGGACCAGGATCTGACCGGCGTTGACGCGCTCGCCGCCGAATACCTTGACGCCGAGGCGCTTCGCCTGCGAATCGCGTCCGTTTCTCGAGCTGCCGCCTGCTTTCTTATGTGCCATGGCCTAACCCTGAACGATGTCTTCGATGCGGACCTCGGTGTAGTTCTGCCGATGCCCCTGCGTCTTCTGATGATGCTTGCGGCGACGCAGCTTGAAGATTTTCACCTTCTCGCCGCGGCCGTGGCCGAGCACGGTCGCCTTGACGAGCGCGCCCGAGACGAGCGGCGCGCCGACTTTAACGTCGTCGCCCGCGCCGACGAGCAGCACCTCTGCGAAGGACACCGCCGCGCCGACCTCCGCCGCGAGCGTCTCAACGCGTACCGTCGCGCCGGACTCGACGCGGTATTGCTTGCCGCCGGATTTGATCACTGCGTACATAGGAGTAAACCTAGGCGTTGCGCTGCAAAAGGCCGAGAATTATACCGGAAATCATGACGTTTCTCTCCATGCTGGCCCCGGTCGCCGAGGACATGCAACGCCTCGACGCGCTCGTGGGCGAGCGGCTCGAATCCGACGTGCCGCTCGTGCGCCAGGTGGCGCAGTACATCGTCGCCGCCGGCGGCAAGCGGTTGCGTCCGGCGCTCCTGCTCCTCGCCTGCGGCGCGCTTGGCTATCGCGGCGAGCCGCGGCTCACGCTCGCCGCCGTCGTCGAATTCATCCATACCGCCACGCTGCTCCACGATGATGTGGTCGACGAATCGGATCTGCGGCGCGGTCGGCGCACCGCGAACGCCGCGTTCGGCAACGCTGCCGCCGTCCTGGTGGGCGACTTCCTCTATTCGCGCGCCTTTCAAATGATGGTCGAGGCGAACGATATGCGCGTCATGCGTGTGCTCGCCGATGCGACCAATGCGATCGCCGGCGGTGAGGTGATGCAGCTCATGGGAAGCCACGACCCGGAAGTGAACGAGGCGCGCTACCTGGAGGTGATCCGGCGGAAAACCGCCAAGCTCTTCGAGGCGGCGGCGCGGCTCGGCGGCGTGCTTGCAAAGAGCCCGCTCGAGGAGAACCTCGCCCGCTACGGCGCGCATGTCGGCAGCGCGTTCCAGCTGATCGACGATGTGCTCGACTATTCCGGTGACGAAGCCGAAATCGGTAAGACCCTCGGTGACGACCTGGCAGAAGGAAAGCCGACGCTGCCGCTCATCCATGCGCTGCGTGCCGCCTCGCTTGCCGATCGGGACGTGGTTCGCCGCGCCCTCGTCGCCGGCGGACGCGAGGATTTCGGCGCCGTGCTCGCCGCCATCCGCGCCTGCGGCTCGCTCGACTACGCGCGCTCGGTCGCCGAGCGCGAATGTGCCGCCGCGGCGAGCGCGCTCGCGCCGCTTCCCGAGTCGGAATTCAAGCGATCTTTGCTAGAATTGGCGTCCTTTTCCGTAGTGCGCCATTCCTAGTTCGGGGTGTAGCTCAGCCTGGTAGAGTACTGCGTTCGGGACGCAGGTGTCGGAGGTTCAAATCCTCTCACCCCGACCAATCCGCTTCAGTTGTTCCGGCACGAACCGCGCGTAATCGGTCACGCCTAGTCCGCGTCGCTGCCAGCGCGCTCTGCGCAGCACTGCGAGGAAGATTTTCAGCTTGGCTGTGATAATCACGGCCTGTGGGACGCGTTCTCATCCTGGTGTTGCTGATCGTCGTCGGCGCATGGCTCGTGCGCCGTGCGCTGCGGCGCATGCACGGCACTGAAGCGAACACCGTCGAGAAAAGCGCGAGCGCCGACGAGCTCGTGCGCTGCGCGCATTGCGGAGTGCTTTTGCCGAGCGCGGAGGGGCGCGAGTCCGCGGGTGCGCGCTACTGCAGCGACGAGCATGCGCGTCTCGGGCCGACCGGCCGACCGGGAGCGCGTTGATGCAGGCGCCGCTTCGCTACCCCGAGCTCTTCCTGCGGCCCGCGGAGAGAACTCCGGAATCGTTCTGGATCTCTCTCACGTACTTCAACCTCTACCGCGTCGCGCTCGCGACGCTCTTCCTCACGCTGTCGATCGTCTACGACGACGAGCTCAATCTCGGCTCGCATGCGCTTGCGCTTTTTCGCTACACCTCGCTCGTCTACCTGGCGGCGGCCGTCGCCTTTCATGTGCCGCTACGCAAGACACGCGAGCTCTTCAACGTGCAGCTATCGCTGCATGCCTGCGTCGATATCGTCGCCATCACGCTCCTCATGTACGCGAGCGGCGGCATGCGCAGCGGCATCGGCGTCATGCTGCTCGTGTCGCTCATCGGCGCGGCGATCGTCGCGCCGCGGCGGCTCTGCTTCCTCTATGCCGCGGTGGCGACGATCGCGCTCCTCTTTCAGCAGGCTTACTGGGTGCTCGGGCACGACGCGCCGGTCGCGAGCTTCCTGCAGCCGGGGCTCCTCGCCATGGGCTGCTTCGCCGCGACCGGGGTCACCGGCTGGCTCGCGAGCCGCGTCGCCGCGAACGAGCGGCTGGCCGCGGAGCGCGGCCGCGCGCTCATGACGCAGATGCGTGTGAACGAGCTCGTGCAGCGCGACATGCAAGACGGGGTGTTGGTGGTCGACCGCGATGGACGCGTGGTGCAGCATAACCCGCAGGCGCAGCTCGTCCTGCGGGCCGAGGCGCTGCTCGGCACGCAGATCGAAGAGCTTCTGCCGCAGTTCGCGGAGGGCTGGCGTGCAAGGCGGGCGAACGGCCCCCGCGCGGCAACCGCCGATCTCACGCTGCGCGGTCGCGACGTCCGCCTGCGGCTGCTCGATGCCGGCACGCCGGAGGCGCATAGCGTCCTTTTCGTCGAGGACACGACGCGAGCGCGCGAGCAGGCGCAGCAGCTCAAGCTCGCGGCGCTCGGGCGCCTCACCGCCAACATCGCCCACGAAATTCGCAATCCGCTCGCCGCGATCACACACGCCTCCGAGCTCCTCGAGGAAGAGAAGCGCGCACAGGGCCGGGCGCGCCTCACGCGCATCATCCAGGACAACGCCCGGCGGCTCGATCGGCTGGTCTCCGACATCATGCAGCTCAACCGGCGCGACCGCATGGTGGCGGACCGTATCCGTCTGCGTCCGTGGCTGCGCGAATTCCTGCGCGAGTTCATCGCCAACGAGGAAGCCGCGGCCGAGCGCTTCGCGATCGAGGTGGCGGACGACGCCACGATCGAGTTCGATCACGAGCACCTCCGGCAGGTGCTGTGGAATCTGGTGCGCAATGCCGCGCGCTACGCCGGAGCGGAGAGCGGCGCCGTGCGGATCGCGGTGCGCGGCTACGGCGGGCGCGTGGAGCTCTCGGTGATCGACAACGGCCCCGGCGTGCCGGCCGCCGCCCAGACGCAGCTCTTCGAGCCGTTTTTCACCACCGAAGCCAAAGGCACCGGGCTCGGCCTGTATCTCGCGCGCGAGCTCTGTGCGGCGAACCGCGCCGCGCTCGAGTACGTGAACGACGGCCCGGGGGCGCACTTTCGCATCCTCTGTCGCGAGGCGCGCGCCGCATGAGACGTTCCGACCGCGCCGAGCGTGCCGCGGCCCAGGTGCTCGTCGTCGACGACGAGCCCGACATTCGCGAGCTTCTCGAGCTGACGCTCACTCGTATGGGCCTCGATGTCGCCGCCGTCGGCTCGATCGCGCAGGCGAAGGAGCGGTTGAAGAGCGAGCGCTACCATCTTTGCCTCACCGACATGCGGCTCGCCGACGGCGAGGGGCTCGAGCTGGTGCAGCACATCGCCGCGCATGCGGCCGAGGTGCCGGTCGCGGTGATCACGGCGTACGGCAGCACGGAAAACGCCGTGGCCGCCCTCAAGGCGGGCGCATTCGACTATGTGTCGAAGCCGGTAGGCCTAGAGCAGCTGCGCTCCCTCGTACGCGCGGCGCTCTCGCTGCCGGATCGCGCCGAGGCACCGGCGCGCGACAAGCACCTGCATGGACGGCTGCTCGGCGTGAGCGCACCGCTCGTGCACGCCCGGGAGATGATCGTCAAGCTCGCGCGCACCCAGGCGCCGGTATACATCTCCGGCGAATCGGGCACCGGCAAGGAGCTCGCCGCGCGGCTGATCCACGAGAACGGCGCCCGGCGCGAGCGACCGTTCGTGCCGGTGAATTGCGGCGCCATTCCGGAGAACCTGGTCGAAAGCGAATTTTTCGGCTACAAAAAAGGCGCGTTCACCGGCGCCCAGGAGGACCGCGATGGGTTCTTCCAGGCGGCCAACGGCGGCACGCTGTTCCTCGACGAGGTTGCCGATCTACCGCTTGCCATGCAGGTGAAGCTGCTGCGTGCGATCCAGGAGAAGCGCGTACGCAAGCTCGGCTCGACCCAGGAGGAACCGCTCGACGTACGCATCGTCTGCGCCACACACCAGAAGCTCGCCGAGCTGGTCGCGGCCGGCCGCTTCCGTCAGGACCTCTTCTACCGCATCAACGTCATCGAGCTCGCCATGCCGCCGCTGCGCGAGTGCCGTGAGGACATCGCGCTCGTCGCCGCGGCGATCCTCGAGCGCCTCGCGCGCCAGGCCGGAACGCTGCCCGCGCGCCTTACGCCGGCCGCGCTCGAGCGCCTCGCCGAATACGACTTTCCCGGCAATATCCGCGAGCTGGAAAACATCCTCGAGCGGGCGCTCGCGCTCACGAGCGGTCACGAGATCGGCCTGGATGACCTGCGGCTCGCTTCGCCGCGCGCCCCTGGCGCCACGCCGACGCCGAGCGGCGCCGAGGCGCTTCCCGACTATCTCGACGCGATCGAGCGCAAGGCGATCGTCGAGGCGCTCGGCAAGACGGGCTTCAACCGCACGGCGGCCGCCAAGCTCCTCGGCATCACCTTCCGGCAGCTGCGCTACCGGATGCAGCGCCTCGGGATCAAGGAAGCGAGGGTGGCGGGCGACGAGGATGAAGCTCGGTCCTGACGGACGGCTCAGGCCCTGCCGCTTCGTCGCTTCGGCCAACCACGACGAGCGGCCCGCGGACGAGACGCTCACGCTCCTCGTTTTGCACTCGATCAGCCTGCCGCCCGGCGAGTACGGCGGCGATGCGATCGAGCGGCTCTTCACCAACCGCCTCGAGCCTTCAGCGCATCCGTATTTCCGGGAGATCGCCGGCTTGCGCGTGTCGTCGCATTTTCTCATCCGCCGCGACGGCGAGCTCGTGCAGTTCGTGCCGACCGGCTTGCGCGCCTGGCACGCCGGCGAATCACGCTGGCGCGGCCGCGCGCGCTGCAACGACTTTTCCATCGGCGTCGAGCTGGAAGGCAGCGACGACGGGCCGTTCGAGCCCGCGCAGTACCGCACGCTCGCGCGCCTGATCGTGGCTCTGCGCGCCGTGCATCCGCTGCACCAGCTCGCCGCGCACAGCGACGTCGCCCCCGGGCGCAAGACCGACCCCGGCCCCGGCTTCGACTGGCGGCGGCTCTTCGGCGCCCTCGCCGCGCGCTGAATCCCGCCGCGGCACGCTGCTGCCGCGGTTTCGCAGCTGCCCTGACCACTAAATAGCCGATGCGCGGCCGCATGGCGCCCCGAGATGTAGGGCCACGCCGCGCCGCCACTAGATATAGTGTCGCCGTGTCGTGGCGGCGCCAGATACTGCGTCGCACCAACGAAAATGGACCTTGCCAAGGCGATAAACCCTCGGTAGATTGCCAACCGTCCACTAGATCTAGGCCTCGAGAGGGGCCGGAGCACTAAGAATAGTGGGCGCTGGATTAACGGAAAAGCGGGAGAGGCGCCATGCAAATCGTCCAGGACAACGCCACGGCAACGGCTGGTTTGGGCCTCGGCTTTGCGGACGCGGGCAGCCCGGCGCGCCATCCCTACGCCGACTACAAGGTGATCCGCAGAAACGGCGCGGTCGTCGGTTTTGAGCCGGCGAAGATTTCCGTCGCGGTGACCAAGGCATTCCTCGCGGTGAACGGCGCCCAGGGCGCGGCCTCGGCCCGGATCCGCGATCTCGTCGCGACGCTCACCGGCAACGTGGTCGGCGCGCTCATCCGCCGCCAGCCGCAAGGCGGCACCTTCCATATCGAGGACATCCAGGACCAGGTCGAGCTCGCGCTCATGCGCTCGGGCGAGCATGACGTGGCCCGCGCCTACGTGCTCTATCGCGAGGAGCGCGCCAAGGTGCGCCTCGCGGAAAAGGCGGCGAAGAAGGAGCCGGGCCTGCACGTGGTCGAGAACGGCGCCCGCCGAGCCCTCGATATCGCTGCGTTGCGCGCCCTGGTGCAGGCGGCCTGCGAGGGCCTCGCGCAGGCTTCGGCGGAGGCAATCGTTGAGGCGACGCTGCGCGACCTCTACGACGGCGTGCCGATGGAAGAGGTGCGCAAGTCTGCGGTGATGGCGGCGCGCGCGCTGATCGAGAAAGACCCGGCCTACAGCTACGTCACCGCGCGGCTCCTCCTGCACGGCATCCGCGGCGAGGTGCTCGGCGAGGAGGCGAGTCAGGCGGAGATGGCGAGCCGCTACGCGAGTCAGTTTGCGCAGTGCATCGCTCGCGGCGTGGCGGCGGAACTCCTCGACCCCGAGCTCGCGCGCTTCAACCTTGCGCGGCTCGGGCGCGCGCTCAAGGCCGAGCGCGACCTCAAGTTCGGCTACCTCGGCCTGCAGACGCTCTATGACCGCTATTTTCTGCACGTGCAAGGTAAGCGCATCGAGCTGCCGCAGACGTTCTTCATGCGCGTCGCCATGGGACTTGCGCTCGGCGAGAAGGACCGGGATGCGCGGGCGATCGAGTTTTACGATGTCCTGTCGAGCTTCGAGTTCATGAGCTCGACGCCGACGCTCTTCAACTCGGGCACCCAGCGCTCGCAGCTCTCGAGCTGCTACCTCACGACGGTTTCGGACGACCTCGAAGGCATCTACGAGGCGATTAAGGAAAATGCGCTCCTCGCCAAGTACGCCGGCGGCTTGGGCAACGACTGGACGCCGGTGCGCGCGCTCGGCTCGCATATCAAGGGCACGAACGGCAAGTCGCAGGGGGTCGTCCCCTTCCTCAAGGTCGTGAACGACACCGCCGTGGCCGTGAACCAGGGCGGCAAGAGGAAGGGCGCCGTCTGCTCGTATCTCGAAACATGGCACCTCGACATCGAGGAGTTCCTCGAGCTGAGGAAAAACACCGGCGACGATCGCCGGCGCACGCACGACATGAACACGGCGAACTGGATCCCCGATCTCTTCATGAAGCGGGTGATGGAAAACGCCGAATGGACCCTCTTCTCGCCCTCCGACTGCCGGGATTTGCACGACAAGTGCGGCCGCGCGTTCGAAGAGGCTTATCTACGCTACGAGGACAAGGCGGCGCGCGGCGAATTGAAACTGTCCAAGAAGGTCCCCGCGGTCCAGCTGTGGCGAAAGATGCTCTCGATGCTCTTCGAGACGGGGCATCCCTGGATCACCTTCAAGGACCCGTGCAACCTGAGAAGCCCGCAGCAGCACGCCGGCGTGGTGCACAGCTCCAACCTCTGCACGGAGATCACGCTCAACACCTCGGAGGATGAGATCGCGGTATGCAACCTCGGCTCGGTGAACCTGGTCGCGCACCTGAGCGAGGGCGGGCTCGATTTCGAGAAGCTGAAACGCACCATCCGCATCGCCATGCGGATGCTCGACAACGTGATCGACATCAACTACTACGCGGTCAACAAGGCGAAGAACTCGAACCTGCGCCACCGGCCGGTGGGCTTGGGCATCATGGGCTTCCAGGATTGCCTGCATCGGCTGCGCATCCCGTACGGATCGGCCGACGCCGTCGAGTTCGCGGACCGCTCGATGGAGATGGTGGCGTATGCCGCGTACTGGGCTTCGACCGAGCTCGCCGAGGAACGCGGCCGCTACGGCTCCTTCGCCGGCTCGCTCTGGGACCGGGGCCTCCTGCCGCAAGACACGCTCGACCTGCTCGCCGCCGAGCGCGGCGGTTACGTCGAGCTCGACCGCTCATCGAGCCTCGACTGGGAGGCGCTGCGCGGCCGCATCAAGGCGCACGGCATGCGCAACTCGAACTGCCTCGCCATCGCACCAACGGCAACCATCGCCAACATCGTCGGCGTCTCGGCATCGATCGAACCGACCTACCAGAACCTTTTCGTGAAGTCGAACCTCTCGGGCGAATTCACGGTGGTGAACGAGTATCTCGTCGCCGACCTGAAGGCGGGCGGGCTCTGGGACGAGGTGATGATTGCGGACCTCAAGTACTTCGACGGCAACCTGGCGCGCATCGACCGCGTACCGGCCGAGCTTCGGCGCCTGTATGCAACCGCGTTCGAAATCGAGCCGCAATGGCTGGTGGAAGCGGGGGCGCGGCGCCAGAAATGGATCGACCAGTCGCAGTCTCTCAATATCTATATGGCGGGCGCCTCGGGCAAGAAGCTCGACGAGACCTACAAGCTCGCATGGCTGCGCGGCCTGAAGACCACCTATTACCTGCGCGCCATGGGCGCGACGCATGCCGAGAAATCGACGTCGAAGCCGGGCGCACTGAACGCCGTGCCCACCGCCGCGGCGGCCGAGATGGCGGCCGAGGCCGGCATCAAGGTGTGTGCCATCGACAACCCGGACTGCGAGGCCTGCCAGTGATCACCCTGGGAAATCTCGGCTTCAACGGTCCCTTCTTGGCGCCGCTCTGGTCCCCGCCGAAAAGCGCGGGCCTGTATGCGGTGCTAGTGCCCGGATGGCGCCTCCTCACCTTCCGGGCACTTTATTTCGGCCAGGCGGAGGTCTTCGATCCGCAGCTGCTCAAGGCGCATCCGCGCCATCCCGAGTGGCTGACGATCGCGGGCACGGACTGGAATCTCTATATCGCGACCCACGAGATGTCGTTCTCGACGGACTCGCAGCGCGAGGCTGCGGCGCGGGAGCTGGCGCGTAGCTACCGGCCGGAATTCCAGCCGGTCGACAAGACCGCGCCGAGCCTGCGCACGCTGCTCATCGCGCAGTCGCTGCGCAACTCACAGGATAAATAGCTCCGCATGCTCAAATTCGAAGACCTCGCGGTGCCAAGCGCTAGCGGCTTTGTTCCGGCCGCCGCCGGCGCCGAGAGCCGCTTCGCCGCGGGCAATGCCTTCCGCCGGGTGACCGCGGAAGACAAACGGGTCCTCAATTCCAAGGCGGACGTCAACCAGCTCGTACCGTTCAAATACAAATGGGCGTGGGAGAAATACCTCGCCGCCTGCGCGAACCACTGGATGCCGCAGGAAGTGAACATGAGCCGCGACATCGCCCTGTGGAAGGATCCGGGCGGGCTTTCGGAGGACGAGCGGCGGCTCATCAAGCGCAATCTCGGATTCTTCGTCACCGCCGACTCGCTCGCCGCCAATAACATCGTGCTCGGGACCTACCGGCACATCACGGCGCCGGAGTGCCGCCAGTACCTGCTGCGCCAGGCCTTCGAGGAGGCGATTCACACTCACGCCTACCAGTACATCGTCGAGAGCCTGGATCTCGATGAGTCCGAGATCTTCAACGCCTATCACGAGGTCGCCTCGATCCGGGACAAGGACGAGTTCCTGGT
>JBHELS010000007.1:0-6900 GCA_046263015.1 Burkholderiales bacterium
TGCCGCTGCTCGGTGACATCGAGGCAGGCGGCGACGAGCTTCATCACCCGGCCTTGCGTATCGCGCACCACCTCGCCATGCGTGCGCACCAAACGCTCGCTCGCGTCGGGCCGCACGATACGCTCCTCGTGCACGAAGCCGCGTCCCTCGGCGAGCGCTCGCGCTATCACCGTTGCGCTCATTTGCCGGTCGTCCGGGTGCACGCGGGTGAGAAAGGTGTCGAAGGTCGGCAGAAAGGTCTGCCGCGCTTCGCCGTAGATACGGTACATCTCCCCCGACCAAGTCAGGCGGTCGCTCGCCGGCTCCCATTCCCACGAGCCGACGCCGGCGAGGTTTTGCGATTCGGAAAGGAGCGTCCGCTGCTCGCGGAGCTGCTGCTCCGTCAGCTTGCGCTGGGTGATGTCCGAGGAGACGCCACCGATGCCGACCACGGCGCCCGCGGCATCGAACACCGGGAACTTGACGATCATGTGCACGCGCTCGCCATCGGCCGTGCCAATCGCTTGCTCGAGCTCGAGTGCCGCTTGGCGTTCCACGACTTGCGCGTCGGTCGCGCTGAAGTGCGCGGCCTCCGGGTGCGGGAAGATGTCCTCGTCGCGCCGGCCGAGCACCTGCTCGGGCCGCAGGCCGTGGCGGCGCAGAAACTGACGGTTCGCAAACCGATAAGTGCCATCCGCGTCTTTCAGGTACATCGCCGCGGGACTGTGCTCGGTGAAGGCAACGAGCCGCGCTTCGCTCTCCCGCACGCGTTCCTCGGCGAGCCGCGAGCTCGTCATGTCTCGCGTCACCTTGGCGAAGCCGGTGAGCTCGCCCGAACGTGAGCGCAAGGCGGTGACCACCACGTCGGCCCAGAAGCGACTGCCGTCCCTGCGGAGCCGCCAGCCCTGCGCGGTGACCCGTCCATCGCGAGCCGCAGCTTCCAACATGCGCTGCGGCCGGCCGGCGGCGCGGTCATCCGAGGGATAGAAGACCGCAAAATGCCGACCGAGAATCTCAGAGGCCGCGTAACCTTTGATGCGCGCGGCGCCGGTATTCCAGCTCGTGACGCTGCCGGCGACGTCGAGCAGAAAAATGGCGTAATCGCTGACGCTTTCGACGAGGAGCCGGAACTGCGCATCCGTCGGATCGCTGCTCGCTACTACCTGGCGCGCGAGGCGCGCATCGACTTCCATGGGCCGGGCAATAATAAACCTTTAACATTCCGCCATGATTGCGCTCGAGGCGATCCGGGCGGCGGCGGCGCGCATCGCCGGCGCGGTGGAGAAAACCCCGTTCCTGGCGAGCCGGACCCTCTCGCGCCTCACCGGCACTGAGCTCTACCTCAAGTTCGAGAACCTGCAGTTCACCGCCTCGTTCAAGGAGCGCGGCGCGCTGAATAAGTTGTTGTCGCTTAGCGACGCCGAGCGTCGCCGCGGCGTAATCGCCATGAGCGCCGGCAACCACGCGCAGGCCGTCGCCTACCACGCGTCCCGGCTCGGCATCCCGGCGCACATCGTCATGCCGAAGGGCTCGCCCAATACCAAAATCAAGAACACGCGCGTGCATGGCGCGAGCGTCGTGCTGGAAGGCGAAACGCTAGCGGACGCCGGCAAGCACGCGCATGACCTCGCGGCGCGCGATGGTCTCGTGTTCGTGCATCCCTACGAGGACGAGCTCGTTATCGCCGGCCAGGGCACGGTCGGACTCGAGATGCTCGAAGCCGTGCCTTCGCTCGACGTTCTCGTCGTTCCGGTGGGTGGTGGCGGGCTCATCTCCGGCATAGCGAGCGCGGCGCGCGCGCTCAACCCGAAGATCCGCATCTATGGCGCCGAGTCGCGCACCTATCCCTCGATGCACCAGCGCCTCGCCGGCGAGCCGGTGAAGGTGGGGGGCGACACCATCGCCGAAGGCATCGCCGTCAAAGATGTGGGCGACATCGCGTTCGGCATCGTTAGCAAGGAAGTCGAGGACGTCGTCGTGGTGGCGGAGGAGACGATCGAGCGCGCCATCGTGGCGCTGATCGAGATCGAAAAGACGGTGGCTGAAGGCGCCGGGGCGACATCGCTCGCGGCCCTCCTCGAGCATCCTCAGCGCTTCGCCGGCAAGCGCGTCGGCATCCCGATCTCGGGCGGCAACATCGATAGCCGCGTGCTCGCGTCCGTACTGATGCGCGGTCTTGTGCGCGATGCGCGCCTCGTCCGTCTGCGAATCACCATGCCGGATGTCTCCGGCAGCCTTGCCAAAGTGGCACAGCTCATCGCCGATGCCGGCGGCAATATCGTCGAGGTGCAGCACCAGCGCATCTTCGGCACGGCCTCCGTGCGCTCGCCGGAGGTGGAATTCCTGATCGAGACCCGCGACAGCGAGCACACGAGGACGCTCGTGCACTCGCTGGAAGAGAAAGGGATTCGCGTCTCGGTGAGCTAGCTCTGGGGCGCAGACATCCAGCCGGGCTCGAGATCGGTCAAGAGATCGACGAGCGCGACGAAGTCGCGATCCGGCATTTCGACGTGGCCCATGCGCCACGCCTGAATGGCCGTACGCGTGGTGCCGAGGCGCTGGCAGAGCCCGTCGATTCCGAGATGCTTCTCAGCGGTCTCCAGTCCGTGCATGACGAGCGGACTGGGCAGGCGGTTCACTCGCGCGAATTTACCGGAATGGGTTCGCGCCGGCTGCCGGGAGCCTGCTTACAGCGGTTCGAAAGCTGCGGCTATTTTTTTCGCTTCAGTCCGCGATCGGAGCGCTCCAGCTCCTCGTCCGTGGTGCCGAGCTGCGCTTCTTCGGCTTGATCGAGGCCGCCGCCGAGGCCCGCTTCGCCGGGGCCGACGATGCGGTCGGTGTCGCGGTCTTCATTCGCCTGCACGCGTGGCTCCTTGCCCGCTGTCAGGTGCTCGCCGGTGCCTTGGCTGTCGCTCGTGTCATCCATTTCGCGGTCACCGACGGAAGCGCCGGCTTCGATCTTGCCGACGCTGCCGCCTTCCGGGTCTTCATTCGTGCCGCGATCGAGCGGCAACAAGTCGTCATCGACGAGACCCGGACCCGCCATGTCGGAACCGCTGTCGGAGCTGTCGCTCGGCCCGAGCGACTTCACATCGTGGCCCTTCTGCGTCTTGCGCTGCGGCCGACCGGGGATGTTGTCTGGATCGAGGGTGCTACCTGCCATGGATGCCTCCTTCGAAACCAGCTTCCGCGTGCAAGCGCCGTTCCCGAGCTCAGGTCTTCGCCTTCAGTTCCTCTTTGCGCGAGAGCATCTGCTCCGCGAGGGCCGCTAGGTCGAGTTTCAGGCGCTTCGCCTTCGGCATCATCTCGCGCTCTTCCTCTCGCACATGGTGCTGCACGTATTCCGCCAGCACCGTGACGCTCGGTTTCAGCATCGGATCATCGCCTTGCAGTTTTTCGATCTCGGCAATGAGCGTCTTCGCCGAGTTATGCTCGACGAGCGCCTCGTTCATCAGGTCGTCGTCCTTCATCCGCGCGCGCACGGCGGGGTAGAAGAGCTCCTCCTCCAGCATCGTGTGGATCTTCAGGTCGTTGCAGATCGTGGCGACGAACTCCCGCACCGCATTGGGGTCCTTGTACTTCGCTTTCTCGAACTGCTTGAACGCCTGCTTTACGGCGGCGTGGTCCTTCTTCAGGAGCTCGATCGCGTCGGGTGCCTTAGACGCCTTCGAGGACTTTCTCTTCGCTTCTGCCTTGGCCATGCTCCCGGCCTAGCAAGGAACGTACGCTCCCTAGCTTTCGTAGACCGATATCTCGACCAAATTGAGATCGGGGTCGCGCACGTAAACCGAGCGGATCGGTCCTACGGCGCCGGTCTTGCGCACCGGGCCTTCGATGATCCTGACGCCCGCTGCGCGCAGCTTCTCGATCACGTCGTCGAGCGGCACGGCGGCGATGAAGCACAGGTCGAGCGACCCGGGCACCGGCACATGCGCGTGCGGCTTGTACTCATGGCCCCATTCGTGAAGGTTGATCTTCTGCTCGCCGAAAGAGAGGGCGAGGCGCTCTTCGGTCGGCGTCCTGAAGGTCACGAGCTTCATGCCGAGCACCTCCGCGTAGAAGCGGATGCAAGCCGGCTTGTCGCGCGTGGTGAGAACGACGTGATCGATGTGATCAATCATGAGCGCGGCGCGGACGCCAAGATGCGCCCGCCCCGCGCGTATTGCAACTACTTGCTCGACGAGCCGCTGGCAGCGTCGCTTCCGCTCGACGAAGGTGCCGCTCCGGTGCTCGCGCCGCTCGAACCGGTCGTGTCCGAGCTCGAGGAGCCCGAGGATGGTGTCTCGCTCGTCCCTCCGGCGGCCGCGCCGTACTGCTTCACGCAGTCATTGCGCTCCGTTCCGGTCATGCCGACGCACTGACTCGGAAGCGAATCGGCACTGCTCGTGCTCGACGCGCCCGCCGGGCTCGATGGTTCCGTGGTGCCGCCTGCGCTCGAAGTGCTCGGCGCAGCCGGCGACGCGCTCGTGTCGCTCGATGTGCCGCTTGTCGATTGCGCCCAGGCAGCGCTCGTGAGTAGCGCCGCGGCGAGCGCGGCGGCGATGGGCTTCAGCGTCATGAAACTCTCCTTTTGCGAGTGGTGGGGACTGCGCCTGCGCTCTTGCAATCGCGGTGCCGCGACCCCTGCGCTCGACTGACGAAGAGCTTTCACTCGGCCAAAGCCTATTTGCGCGCATGTGCTTGGCGACGCATTGCAGATGAAACAGCAAATCGTTAAATGATGGCCGCTTCGCGCAAGCGAGCAATTTCCGCTTCGCCGTACCCCGCCTCGCATAGCACCTCGTCGGTGTGCTCGCCCAAAGTCGGTGCGTTCGCGCGAATGGCGCCGGGCGTGGCCGACAGTTTGGGAACGATGCCAGGCACGGCGAGCGGCTCGCCATCTGCCGCCGTGATGCGCTCAATCATGCCGCGCGCGGCGAAGTGCGGATCAGCGGCGATGTCGGCAGCGCTGTAGATGCGGCCGGCCGGGACTTCGGCCGCTTCCATTGCTGCCAGCACGTCGGCCTGCGCGCGCGTAGTCGTCCAGGCGGCGATCGCATCGTCGATACGCTGCATCTGCGCGGCACGACCGTCGTTTCTCGCGAGCGCCGGATCATCGCGCAGGTCTTCGCGGCCGATGGCGCTCATCAGTCGCCGGAAGAGGCTATCGGCGTTGCCGGCGATCAGCACATAAGCGCCGTCGCGGCACGGATACAGATTGGACGGTGCAATTCCGGGGAGCGCGCTGCCGCTTCGCTCGCGAACGAATCCCTGGCCGTCGTACTCGGGGAGTAAGCTTTCCATGCAGTTGAAAACCGCTTCGTAGAGCGCGACATCGATCACCTGGCCGCCCGCGCCGCTCTTCACGGCGTGCAAGGCGAGAAGCGCGCCGATCACACCGTGCAGCGCGGCGATCGTGTCACCGAGGGAAAGGTTGGGCCGCACCGGCGGCCGGTCCGGGAAGCCCGTGACGTAACGCATGCCGCCTATGGCTTCGGCAATCGCGGCGAACCCCGGCCGCTCGCGATACGGGCCGCTTTGCCCGTAGCCCGAGATACGCACCAATATGAGCTGCGGATTGGCGGCCGAAAGCGCGTCCCAGCCGAGGTTCCAGCGCTCGAGCGCGCCCGGGCGGAAGTTTTCGATCATGATGTCGGCGCGACGCGCAAGGCGCCGCACGATCTCCTGGCCTTCCGGCCGGCGAAGGTCGCAAGTGACCGATTTTTTGTTCCGCGACTGCACGTGCCACCAGAGTGACGTGCCGTTTCGCAGGCGGCGCCATTTGCGGAGCGCGTCACCTTCTCCCGGCGGCTCGAGCTTGATCACTTCGGCGCCGAAGTCGCCGAGCGTCTTGGCGCAGAACGGACCGGCAATGAGCGAGCCGAGCTCCAGCACTCTGATACCGGCGAGCGGACCGCTCACGAATGTATTACGTACTTGGTACGGATTTAGTGCGGATTTAGTGCCGGGGTTTTAGCGGCGCTTGAGAAGGCGCAGCGGGTTGTACTCGAGCACGGCTTCGCCGCGCTGGTTGACGACGCGAACCGCGAAGCGCACGAGCCCGCGGTCGCCTCGCGAGGTCAGGCGGTGCTCGATGACCTCGGCCTCGACGTGGAGGGTATCGCCGACGAGCGTGGGCGCTTTCACGTCGAGCGTCGCGTTGAGGAAGGCGAGACCGGTGTCCTGCATGGTGGGCAGAAGCAGTCCTTCGGCGAAGGAGTAGACGAGCGCCGCCGGCACCGGGCGGCCCTTGATCGCGCGGCCGGCATCATCCTCGACGGTGAAGAGCTCTTCGGTGAGCCAGGCGACATTCACGAACTGCGCGAGGTCCGCCTCGCCGATCGTTCGCCGATGCGTGCGGAAGCGAAAGCCGACGCGCAAGTCCTCGAAGGAAAATCCGCGCCCGACGACGGGCAGGGCTTCGGCGGCCATGGCTGTGGCATTCTATATTGATGCCCGACACGCTCGCGCCGCGCGGCAAGTTCGGCGTCCTCGCGCCCTCGACCAATACTTCGGTGCAGCCGGAGTTCGACGCGATGCGGCCCTGGGGCGTCACGCATCATCATTCGCGGCTCGTCATCCCCGATTCGAAAGTGACCGACGATGCGAGCTTTCTCCTGATGATGGACAACATCCGCGGCGCGCTATTTCCCGCGCTCGAGGCGGTGCTCACCTGCGATCCCGACTACGTGATTCTCGGCATGTCGTCGGAGACCTTCTGGGACGGGGTGGATGGGTCGAAGAAGCTCGAACGAAAACTGAAGCGCATCGCTAAGCGCGGCGTCGCCATGGGGTCCGATGCCTGCCGCGCGGCGCTCGGCGCCTATGGTCGCGGGGTGAAGCGGCTCGGCGTCGTCACGCCCTACATGCCGGTCGGCGATCGCCAGGTGGTGCGCTTTTTCCGCGAATGCGGCTACGACGTCGCGAATCTCCACGGCTTCA
>JBHELS010000008.1:0-11177 GCA_046263015.1 Burkholderiales bacterium
ATCTCGCGCCGCTGCCTGAGGAGCGTGCCGGTGAGCGCAGCGATGCCGAAGAGCGCGCCGATGGCGAAGAAGGCGAAAAGAAGCACGACCAGCGGCGCCTGCAGCGCAAGGTCGAAGTAAAAACGCAGCGTTACCGGCTCCACGTTTTTTGCCGCGAAGGCGATGAGCAGCACGAAGACAACGAGGCGGATCGCCCAGGTGACGATGCGAATGGCGCCGCCCCCGGGGTGCTAGCGAACCGGCTGCGAAGCGCGCACCTCGGCGGGCGCCTGCGCTTCGTCGCCCGCGCCGTCGACACGCTCGCGCAGCTCCTTGCCCGCCTTGAAGTGCGGCACGTACTTCTCCGGCACGTGCACCTTCTCGCCCGACTTCGGGTTCCTGCCGGTGCGCGGCGGCCGGTAATTGAGGCCAAAGCTGCCGAAGCCCCGGATCTCGATGCGATGGCCGCCGAGCAGGCTCGCCGTCATCGCATCAAGGATCATCTTGACAGCGTACTCGGCGTCCTTCGCCACGAGCTGCGGATAGCGCTGCGCCAGGCGCGCGATCAATTCCGACTTGGTCATGCGACCGTTCCCCCCTTTGCCCTTGGCGCCCGGCTATTGCTGCGGGTTGTTGCCCTTGTCGAGCTTCGCGCGCAACAGCGCCCCGAGGTTGGTGGCTCCGGCGCTCGCCGCCGCCTGCTCGCTCTTCAGGTGCTTCATCGCTTCGCTCTCGTCGGCCAGGTCCTTCGCCTTCACCGAGAGGTTGATCGAGCGGTTCTTGCGGTCGACGTTGATGATCATCGTCTGCACCGCGTCGCCCTCCTTCAGGTGCTTCGACAGATCGTCGACCCGGTCGCGCGAGAACTCGGAGGCGCGCAGATAGCCTTCAACCCCGCCCACGTCGATCACGGCGCCTTTCGCATCCACGGATTTCACCGTGCCGGCGACCAGGCTGTTCTTCTCGTGGCTCGCGATGAAGTTGGTGAACGGATCGCCTTCCAGCTGCTTGACGCCGAGCGAGATGCGCTCGCGCTCGACGTCGATGGAAAGCACCACGGCTTCCAGATCCTCTGCCTTCTTGAAGCGCTTCACCGCTTCCTCGCCTGCCTCGTTCCACGAGAGGTCCGAGAGGTGCACGAGGCCGTCGATGCCGCCCGGCAGGCCGACGAAGACGCCGAAATCGGTGATCGACTTTATCTGGCCCTTGACGCGGTCGCCCTTCTTGTATTCGCGCGCAAAGTCTTCCCACGGGTTCGGCATGCACTGCTTCATGCCGAGCGAGATGCGCCGGCGCTCCTCGTCGATTTCGAGGATCATCACCTCGACCTCGTCGCCGACCTGCACCACCTTCGACGGATGGACGTTCTTGTTGGTCCAGTCCATCTCCGAGACGTGCACCAGGCCTTCGATGCCGCTTTCCACCTCGACGAACGCGCCGTAGTCGGTGAGGTTCGTCACCTTGCCGAAGAGGCGCGTTCCGGCCGGATAGCGGCGGGCGATGCCGACCCAGGGGTCTTCGCCGAGCTGCTTCAACCCGAGCGAGACACGGTTCTTCTCGGCGTCGAACTTCAGCACCTTCGCGGTCACTTCGTCGCCGACGTTCAGCACCTCGGAGGGGTGCTTGACCCGCCGCCAGGCGAGATCGGTGATGTGCAACAGGCCATCGATGCCGCCGAGATCGACGAACGCGCCGTAGTCGGTGATGTTCTTGACGATGCCCTTGACGGTCGCGCCTTCCTGCAGCGACGCGAGGAGCGCTTCGCGCTCGGCGCCGGCCGTCTCCTCGAGCACCGCGCGGCGCGAGACGACCACGTTGTTTCTCTTGCGGTCGAGCTTGATGACCTTGAAATCCATCTGCTTGCCTTCGTACGGCGTCGTGTCCTTGACCGGACGCAGGTCGACGAGCGAGCCGGGGAGGAAGGCGCGGATGCCCTTCGCCATGACGGTGAGACCGCCTTTCACCTTGCCGGTGATGACGCCCTGCACCTTCTCGCCGTTCTCGAGCGCCTTCTCGAGCTCGAGCCAGGCCGCCATGCGCTTCGCCTTGTCGCGCGAAAGGCGCGTCGCGCCGAAACCGTCTTCCAGCGCTTCGATCGAGACCGAGACGAAATCGCCGGTCTTCACTTCGACCTGCCCGGCGTCGTTCTTGAATTCCTCGGCCGGTATGATGCTTTCCGACTTCAGCCCCGCGTTGACCACCACCCAGTTGTCGTCCACGCTCAGGACCTCGGCGGTGATCACCTCGCCAATGCGCATTTCCTTGCGATTGAGGCTCTCCTCGAAGAGCGCGGCGAACGACTCGCCGCCGGAGGCCTGGGCCGGTTGCGGGGACTTCTGGGACGGTGCGGCGGGGGAGATGCTTGCCATTAAGGAGAAACCTCTTCAGACCGCAGGCTAGCGCCCGCGGGGTTGTCGTTGATCATCGGGCGACGCTCGGCGCCGCCCACCTGAATTCAAGCCGGCCTCTCGGCCTTGCCATTCCTTTCCCGCCACCAGCCGACAATCCGCTCGACCACTTCGTCGATCGAAAGCGCGCTCGAGTCAAGCACCTGCGAATCGGGGGCGGGAGCCAAAGGCGCGACTGCCCGCTTGGCGTCGCGCTCGTCGCGCTCCCGCAGATCGCGGGAAAGGGCGCGAAGATTAGCATCGATTCCTTTTTCTATCAACTGCTTATAGCGCCGCTCGGCCCTGATTTCCGCGCTCGCTGTCAAGAAGATCTTGAGCTCCGCGTCGGGGAACACGACGGTGCCCATGTCGCGCCCGTCCGCGACCAGGCCCGGCGGGCGGCGAAAGGCGCGCTGGCGCTTGAGGAGCGCCTGGCGCAGCCGTGGCAGCTTTGCCACCTCGGAAGCGCGGTTGCCGACCACCTCGCTCCTCACTTTCTCGGTCACCGCCTCCTCGCCGAGGACGATTTCGCCGTCATCGAAGACCACGTCCATTTCGTCAGCGAGGTGCGCGAGCCGCGGCTCGTCGAGCGTGTCTTCCCGCAGCGAAAGGAGCGCGATCAGCCGGTAGAGCGCGCCGCTCTCCAGGTAATGAAACCCCAGCGTTTTCGCCACGCGGCTCGCGATCGTGCCCTTGCCTGAGGCCGACGGACCATCGAGCGCAATGACCGGCGCGTCGCTCACGTCAGGCGAGCTGCATGAATTGCGTGAAAAACTCCGGGAAAGTCTTGGCGACGCATTGCGGATCCTCGATCGCCACGGGCACACCGCCCGCGGCGACGAGCGCAAAACTCATCGCCATGCGATGGTCGTCGTAGGTTTTCACTCGCACCTGCGCCTTCGGCTGCGCCGGCGGCACGATCCTTAAGTAGTCGGCGCCGACATCCACCCGGGCGCCGAATTTGCGGAGCTCAGCCGCCATCGCCGTGATGCGGTCGGTCTCCTTCACTCGCCAGCTCGCGATATTGCGGAGCGTGCTCGGGCCATCGGCAAAAAGGGCGAGCACGGCCGCCGTCATCGCCGCATCCGGAATGTGGTTGAGATCCATGTCGATGGGTCTTGGCTTCGCCCGCTCGCCGCGTGCCTCGATCCAATTGTCGCCAAAGGCCACCTGCGCGCCCATGGCGTCGAGGACTTCGGTGAAACGCACGTCGCCCTGGATGCTTTGCCGCCCGACGCCTTCGACGCGCACCGGCCCGCCGCCCAATGCGCCGGCCGCGAGAAAATACGAGGCCGACGAGGCATCGCCCTCGACGTGAATCTTCCCGGGGCTCGCATAGGGCCGCCCAGGGATGGAAAAAGAGCGCCATGCGTCTCTTCGCACGTCGATGCCGAAGCGCCGCATGACGTTCAGCGTCATCTCGACGTAGGGCTTGGAGATGAGCTCGCCCTCGACTTCGAGCTCCGCGCGCTTGCGTGCGAGCGGCAGCGCCATGAGGAGCGCAGTGAGGAATTGCGACGAGACATTGCCCTTCACGCGCACGGGCTTCTCGAGCGAAACGCTGCCGCGGCGGATGGCGATTGGCGGAAAGCCTTCCTTCTCCAGGTAGTCAATGCGCGCGCCCATTGCGAGCAGCGCATCGACAAGATCGCCGATCGGGCGCTCGTGCATGCGGGCGACGCCGCGCAGCACGTATTCGCCGCCGAGCACGGCAAGCGCGGCGGCGAGCGGACGATAGGCGGTGCCGGCGTTGCCGAGGAAGAGCTCCGCCTCCTTCACGGCAAAGCGGCCGCCGACGCCGCGGACGACCAGCCCTTCTGCGCCGCGCGAAATGTCGACCCCGAGCGCCGCGAGCGCGCGTCGCATCACCTTGGTGTCGTCGGCTTCGAGTAAGCCTTGCACCTCGGTGTCGCCGCTGGCGAGCGCGGCGAGGAGAAGCACACGGTTGGAAATGCTTTTCGAGCCCGGCATGCGCACCGTACCGCTCGCCGCGCTAAGCGGCGCTAGCTCGAGGACTTCAGCCATTGGTTGCGCGCCGCGCGCGCTTCGGCGAAGAGCCGCTCGAGCGCACCGCCGTCGTCCGCCGCGAGCAGACGCTCCACGGCGCCGAGCTTCGCCTGGTAGCGCGCGAGCTCGGCAGCGAGGCGCTCCCGGTTCCCGAGGCAGATATCGCGCCACATCTCGGGATGGCTCGAGGCAATGCGCGTGAAGTCGCGAAAGCCGCCCGCGGCGAAGGAGAAAAGCTGCGCCGCGTTCTCGCGTGCGGCGATGTCGTGCACCAGGGCAAACGCAAGCAAGTGCGGCAGGTGGCTGACGGCCGCTAGAACCGCATCGTGCTCCTCGGCGCCGAGGCGCGTGACCTGCGCGCCGCAGGCGCTCCATGCCGCGGCGACACGCTCGACCGCGGCCGGCGCATTTTCGCGAAGCGGCGTCAGCACCACGCGCCGGTCGCGAAAGAGGGTGGCGGCTGCGGCCCCGGCACCGCTATGTTCGGCGCCTGCGATCGGATGCCCCGGCACGAACTGCGCGATCTTCGCGCCGAGCGCGCCGCGCGCCGCGGCGATGACGTCGCACTTCGTGCTGCCGGCGTCGGTGACCACGCTGCGCGGCCCGAGGGCGGGGGCAATGGCGGCGAAGATCTCGCCAAACTGCGCAACCGGCGCGGACATCAGCACGAAATCCGCATCGCGCGCCGCAGCGGCCGGGTCGGGCGCGATCGCGTCGATCAGGCCGCGCTCTCGCGCGCGATCCAGATTGGCGCGGCTGCGGCCAACACCGGTGACGTGGACGACGTGCCCCGCTTCTTTCAACGCCGCCGCAAAGGAGCCGCCGATCAAGCCGACGCCTATGACGGCGAGCTTCATCGCCCCCTCAAGGCGGCGAGGCGCATCACTCGCGCAGGCTGGCCGTGAGCGCGGCGACGAAGCGCTCGTTCTCCTCGGGCGTGCCGATGGTCACGCGCAGATGCTCGGGGAGCTGATAGGCGCCAGCCACCGGGCGCACGATGACGCCGCGGCGCAGAAGCCGCCGGTAGACCTCGGCCGCTTTGCCGACGCGGATGGTCAGGAAGTTGCCGAAGGAGGCAATGTAGTCGAGCCCGAGTCGCTTGGCGGCTTCCTCGAGCTGTCGCAGGCCCTGCAGGTTCTCGGCATAGCTGCGCGCGACGAACTCCATATCGTCGAGCGCCGCGGTGGCCGCGGCAAGCGCGAGGCTGTTCACGTTGAAGGGCTGGCGCACGCGATTCATGATGTCGGCCACCGAGGCGTGAGCGAAGGCGTAGCCGACCCGCAGGCCGGCGAGGCCGTAGGCCTTGGAAAAGGTGCGCGTCAGAACGAGGTTGGGATGGCGCCTCAACCATTTCACGCTGTCGGCGCGCAAATCCGCGGGCAGGTATTCGTTGTAGGCCTCGTCTAGCACCACCAGCACGCGCTCGGGGACGCGGCGCAGGAACGTTTCGACTTCCGCGGGCCGCGCGTACGTGCCGGTCGGATTGTTGGGGTTCGCGATCCAGACGACGTAGGTTTCATCGTCGATGGCGCGCGTCATCGCCTCGAGGTCGTGAGCGTAGTTCTTCGCCGGTACCACGATCGAGCGGGCGCCGCGCGCCTGCGTGGCGAGCGGATAAACGGCGAAGGCATGCTGCGACATGACCGCCGCACGGCCCGGCCCGAGGAAAGCGAGCGCGACGAGCTCGAGCACATCGTTTGAGCCGTTGCCGAGCACGATCGCGCTCATGTCGACGCCATAGCGCGCGGAGAGCGCCTGCTTCAGCTCGAAGCCGTTGCCGTCGGGATAGCGCGCGATCTCGGCGAGCGCGCCGTCGATCGCGGCGCGCGTGCGCGGACCGATGCCGCGCGGATTTTCGTTGGAGGCAAGCTTGACGATGCTCCGCTCGTCGAGACGCATCTCGCGCGCGAGCTCCGAGATCGGCTTTCCGGGCTGATACGGCGCGATCGAGCGCACGTAGGAAGGCGAAAGCTCGCAGGGATCGATCACCATCAGCGTACCGCCACCGGGTAAGAGCCGAGGACCTTCAAGAAAGGCGCACGCGCGCGGAGCGCGGCGAGCGCCTTCGCCACCGGCGGGTCCTTCTCGTGGCCTTCGAGGTCGATGAAGAACACGTACTCCCAGAGCGTCGCGGCGCTTCTCACGCCGTGGCGGGCCGGGCGCGACTCGATGCGCGTCATGCTCACCTTGTGCTCGGCGAGCGGCGTAAGAAGCGCATGCACCGCGCCGGGCTTATTCTCCGCCGACATGACGAGCGAGGTACGGTCCTTGCCGGTCGCGCCGGGAGCGAGCTCGCCGAGAACCAGAAAGCGGGTCGTGTTGTTCGGCGCATCCTCGATCGCGCGAGCGAGCACCGAGAGACCGTAGCGCTCGGCCGCCGCTTCGCCGGCGATGGCAGCGACGCCCGACTCGCTCGCCGCGCGTTGCGCCGCCTCGGCGTTCGAGGCCACCGGGACGCGTTCGGCCTGCGGCAGGTGCTGCGCGAGCCAGGCGTGGCACTGGCCAAGCGACTGCGCGTGCGAATAGACGCGCCGCACGGCGTTCAGCGAGCCCGCTTCCATGCCTTTGCCGAGCAGGTTCTGCTGCACGCGCAGCTCCACCTCGCCGCAGATGCGAAGCGGCGTCGCGAGCAGCAGGTCGAGCGTTCGCCCGACGACGCCTTCGGTCGAGTTCTCGACCGGCACGACGGTGAATTGCGCCGCGCGCGTCTCGCAGCGCCGGAACGCCTCGTCGACCGACGGCACCGCCACGGCGTCGACCGCGCGGCCGAAGTGCTCGCGCACCGCCTGCTCGCTGAAGGTCCCCTCCGGCCCGAGATAGGCGACGCGGATCGTCTCCTCGAGGGCGCGACACGCCGAGATGACTTCGCGAAAAAGCCCGGTAACGCGCTCGGGCGCGAGCGGTCCGGGATTCGCCGCGCCCACGCGTCGCAATATCTCGGCCTCGCGTTCCGGGCGATACGCCGGCGCGCCCGCCTTCGCCGCGCCGATTCGGCGCGCGATCGCGGCGCGGCGGTTGATGAGTTTCAGGAGCTCGTCATCGACGCCATCGATTTCCCGTCGCAGCTTGTCGATGTCTTCAGCCATCGACCGGCAGGTAGCGCACCGCAAGCACGCCGCTCGTGCGGCAGAGCTCGTCGATCACCTCGCCGGGCACCGGGGTGTCCGTGTCGACGAGCGTGTACGCCATCTCTCCCTTGGACTTGTTCAGCATGTTGTGAATGTTGATTTTGCGCTTGCCGAGCGTATGCGAGATGCGCCCGAGCATGTCGGGAACATTGGCGTTGGCAATCGCCAGGCGAAACGGCGCCTCGCGGCCCATCGACGCCTCCGGAAAATTGACCGCGTTCTGCAGATTGCCGTTCTCCAGATAGTCGCGCAGCTCCTCCACCACCATCACGGCCGAGTTGTCCTCGGCTTCGGCGGTGGACGCCCCCAGATGCGGAAGCGCGATGACGCCCGGCTTGCCGAGAAGGGCCGCGCTCGGGAAGTCGGTGACGTACCACTTGAGGCGCCCGCTCGAAAGTCCCTTCAACACCGCCTCGTCCGCCACCACGCCGTCGCGCGAGAAGTTAAGAAGCACCGCGCCCTGATGGAACTGTTCGACGTTTTTCGTATTGATCATGTGCCGCGTCTTCTCGACGAGCGGCACGTGCAGCGTGACGAAGTGGCTCGCCTTCAGCACCTCGTCCACCGAATGCGCGCGGCGCACCTGCGAGGGCAGGCTCCAGGCGGCCTCCACGGTGATATGCGGGTCGTGGCCTAGGGCATTCATGCCCAGGCGAATGGCGGCGTCGGCGACGAGCGATCCGATCTTGCCCAGGCCGATCACGCCCAGGGTGTGGCCGGGAAGCTCGAAGCCGGCGAACTGCTTCTTCTCTTTCTCGACCGTCTTGTCGATGTCGCCGCCGTCGAGCGATCTTACGAATTCGAGCGCGGGGCCGAGGTTGCGCGCCGCCATCAGCATGCCGGCGAGCACCAGCTCCTTGACCGCATTCGCGTTCGCGCCCGGCGCATTGAACACTGGGATGCCGCGTTTCGAGAGCGCCGGGACCGGAATGTTGTTCACGCCGGCCCCGGCACGGCCGACCGCACGTAACGACGGCCCGAACTCGTACTTATGCAGATCCTGTGAGCGGACGAGAATCGCCCACGGATCCTTAGATTCCTTCACCACGGCATAGCGCTCGGCCGGAAAGCGCTTCAGGCCGACCTGCGCGATCTGGTTGATCACCAGGATCTCGCACTTCTTCTGCTTAGCCATGTTTGTTTTCGAAGTGGCGCATGTAGTCGACCAGGCGCTGCACGCCCTCGATCGGCATGGCGTTGTAGATCGAAGCGCGCATGCCGCCGACCGAGCGGTGCCCCTTTAGCTGCACCATGCCCTCTTTCGTCGCGCCCCTCAGGAATTCCTCGTCCAGCTTGGCGTCGTGCAGGGTGAAGGGCACGTTCATACGCGAGCGGTCTTCCTTCGCCACCGGATTGCGATAGAACTGCGTCTTGTCGAGATAGTCGTAGAGGAGCCTCGCCTTGGCGACGTTGCGCCGCTCGATTTCCTCGACGCCGCCAAGCGCCTTCAGCCACTTGAACACTAGCCCGGCGACATAGATTGAGTAGGTCGCCGGCGTGTTGAGCATCGAGTCGGCGTCCGCCTGCGCCTTGTAGTCCATCACGCTCGGCGTGCCCTTCGCGGCCTGGCCGATGAGCTCGTCCCTGACGATGACGATGGTGAGGCCCGCGGGCCCGACGTTTTTCTGCGCGCCCGCGTAGATGAGTGCAAAGCGGGAGACGTCGATTGGCCGCGAGAGGAAATGCGAGGAGGCATCGGCGACGAGCGGCAGTCCGCCGGCCTCGGGCACCGCATGGAACTCGACGCCGCCGATCGTCTCGTTCGAGCAGTAATGGACGTAGGCAGCGTCCCGGCGCACGTTCCACTCCTTCGGCGCATAGGTGAACTTGCGGTCTTCCGAGGAGGCGGCGAGGTGCACATCGCAGTAGGCTTTCGCTTCCTTGATCGCCTTCTTCGACCATTCGCCGGTCGCGACGTAGTCCGCCTTGCCTTTGCCGCGCAGAAGATTCATCGGGATCTGCGCGAACTGGAGCGTGGCTCCGCCCTGGAGGAACAGCAGCTTGTAGTTCGCCGGGATGGCGAGCAGCTCGCGCAGGTCCTTTTCCGCATCGGCCGCGATGCCGACGAACTCGCTTCCGCGATGGCTCATCTCCATCACCGACATGCCGCTGCCGTGCCAGTCGAGGATTTCGTCGCCGGCGCGGGACAGCACCTCCGCGGGCAACATCGCCGGCCCGGCGCTGAAATTGAAGATGCGCGACATCAGGAATTGACCGGCAAAATCAGTGGACCGTCGGGGCGGGCCCTTCGCCAGGCGGCGGCACGTCGTCGGCGCCGCCGTCGGCGCCCGGCTCGCCATGGCCGCCGTCGCCGCCATTGCCGTTACCGTTACCGTTGCCGAGATCGCGCTCCTCGATCCTCTCGAGCCCGGCGAGCTTCTCGCCCTCGCCGAGCGCGATCAGCGTCACGCCCTGCGTCGAGCGACCCATCTCGCGGATCTGCGCCACGCTCGTGCGGATCAGCACGCCGCCGGTGGAGATGAGCATCACCTCGTCGTTCTCGTCCGCGAGCACTGCGCCCACCACTTTGCCGTTTCTCTCGGAGGTCTGAATCGAGATCACACCCTGGCCGCCGCGGCCATGGCGCGGATACTCGCCGAGCGCGGTGCGCTTGCCGTAGCCGTTCTCGGTCGCCGTCAGCACGCCCTTGGACTCGTTGTTCGCGGCGAGCATGCAAACGACGCGCTGGCCCTCGCCAAGGCGCATGCCCCGCACCCCGGCCGCCTGGCGGCCCATTGGCCGCACGTCGCTTTCCTCGAAGCGCACCGCCTTGCCATCGGAGGAAAAGAGCATGACGTCGTATTTCCCGTCGGTGAGCGCGGCGCCGACCAGGTAATCGCCTTCTTCCAGCCCCACGGCGATGATGCCGCTCGGCCGCGGGCGGGAGAATTCGTCGAGCGCGGTCTTCTTCACCGTGCCCTTGGCGGTCGCCATGAACACGTAATGGTCTTGGTCGAACTCCTTCACCGGCACGACGGCGGTGATTTTCTCGCCCTGTTCGAGCGGGAACATGTTGACGATCGGCTTGCCGCGGCTCGAGCGGCTGCCGGCCGGCACCTCGAACACCTTCAGCCAGTAGAGCTTGCCGCGGTTCGAGAAGCACAGGAGATAGTCGTGCGAATGCGCGACGAACAGCCGCTCGATGAAGTCGTCCTCCTTCATCGTCGTCGCCATGCGCCCGCGGCCGCCGCGGCGCTGCGCCTTGTACTCGGTGAGCGGCTGCGACTTGACGTAGCCGCCGTGCGAGAAGGTGACCACCATGTCCTGGGGCGCGATCAAATCTTCGATCGAGATGTCCTCGGCGACCGTGACGATCTCGCTACGACGCTTGTCGGAAAAGTTCTCTCTCAGCGCGCGTAATTCGTCGCTGATGATCTTGCTGATGCGCGCCGGCTTCGCGAGGATGTCGAGAAGCTCGGCGATGGTCGAGATCACCTCGCGATACTCGTCGCGAATCTTGTCCTTCTCGAGGCCGGTGAGGCGACGAAGCTGCAGATCGATGATCGCCTGCGCCTGCTCATCCGAAAGGTGGTAGCCGTCGTCCTTGAGCCCATACTGCTCGGCGAGTCCGGCGGGCCTGAACTGCGCGGCCGAAGTCGCGCCGAGCATGTCGCGCACGAGCTGTGAGGGCCAGGGACGCTGCATCAGGCCGCGCTTCGCTTCCGCCGGATTGGGC
>JBHELS010000009.1:0-5299 GCA_046263015.1 Burkholderiales bacterium
ACGGCTCGGAGCCTGTCGGCAGCTCACCGAGCGAGTTCCGCGACTTCATGGCAGCCGACCTCGCGAAGTGGGCGAAAGTCGTGAAGCAAAGCGGCGCCAAGTTCGAATAGCGGATGCAGGTTGCCTGGTTCTAATCGGGGACGGAGCCCGAATTAGTTCGGGCTCCGTCCCCGAACTCTCGAGGCGGAATATCCGAAGAAAAATAGGGACAGTCCCTGTTTTTTCATTGGCGCTCGATGCCGCGCGTCTCGACCACGCGTCGCCAACGCGCGATCTCCTCCTCGATGCGCTTTGCCATCTGCTCGGGGGAAGAGGGGGCGGGCACGCCGCCGAAGCCGGCGAAGCGTTCGCGCGTCTCCGCTTCGCCGAGGATCGCCCGCGTCTCGCGGTTGAGACGATCGATGACCGGACGTGGCGTCCCCGGCGCGACCGCGAGACCGAGCCAGGAGCTGAACTCCACCGCCTTCAACGTCTCGCCCACGGTCGGAACATCGGGCATGAGGGGATAGCGGCCGGCGGACGAGAGCGCGAGCGGTCGCAGACGTTGCTGACGGATGAGCGGAAAAGCGAAAGTCGCGGTTTCGATCAGAACGTCGATGCGGCCGCCGAGGAGCTCGGTGAAGGCCGGCGCCGCGCCTTTGAACGGCACGTGCAGCATCTGCGTGCCTGCTTCGATGTTCATCCATTCGCCGAGAAGGTGGTGCAGGCTGCCTGCGCCTGCCGAGGAGTAGCTGATCCTGCCGGGCGCGGCTTTGGCGCGGGCGATGAGATCCGGAAACGATTTGATCGGCGAGTCGGGCGCGACCGAGATGGTCATCGGATACTCGATCACCACGCTCACCATGCCGAAGTCCTTGACCGGGTGATACGGCAGGCTCTTCATCACCGCCGCGGTGCCCGGATGCCCTCCCGTAAGGAGCACCATCGTGTGCCCATCGGCCGGCGCCTTCGCTACCGCGTCGTTCGCGAGGAGGCCGGTGGCGCCGGTCTTCTGCTCGACGATCACCGGCTGCTTCAGGCGCTCGGACAATTTCTGCCCGAGATAGCGGCTGACGAGATCGGTGCTGCCGCCGGGCGGAAAGCCGACGTAGAAACGGATGGCGCGCTCTGGATAAGTCTGCGCCGCCGCGGCGAACGCGACCATCAGTAAAGGGACTAGCGCGACCCTTCTGAAAGAAAGCCCCATACGGCTGCGCACGTCAGCCGTCCGCGATCGGGTTCTCGAGGATGCCCACCTTGTCGATTTCGATCTCGACCTTGTCGCCGGGCTTCATCCATACCGGCGGATTGCGCCGCGCACCGACGCCGCCTGGCGTGCCGGTGACGAGCACGTCGCCCGGCAGCAGCGTCGTCCAGGTGGAGACGTACTCGATGATCTTCGGAATTTTGAAGATCATCTGTTCGGTCGTCGCATGCTGCATGCGCTCGCCGTTCAGCCGGCACGCGAGCTCGAGCTTGCTGCCCGCCGGGATTTCGTCGGCGGTGACCATCCAGGGCCCGAAGCCGCCGGTCTGCGCGAAGTTCTTGCCGGCAGTCCACTGGACGGTGTGGCGCTGCCAGTCGCGCACCGAGCCGTCGTTGTAGCAGCTATAGCCGGCGATGTGAGTCCAGGCGTCCTTTTGCGAGATGCGGCGGCCGGGCTTGCCGATGATGACGGCGATTTCGGCTTCAAAGTCGAGGTTCTTGGATTCACGCGGCCGGAGGATCGGCTGCTTGTGCCCGACTTGCGAGTCGGCGAGACGCAGAAAGATCGCCGGCTGCTCGGTGTTATCGCGGCCGGTTTCGACCACGTGGTCCTGATAGTTGAGTCCGACGCAGACGATCTTGTCCGGATTGGGAACGACGGGAAGCCAGGTGATGTCCGACTCTTGATAGTCGGGCGTCTCGCGCAGGTGCTTCGCCGCATCGGCGAAGCCGTTGCCGGCGATGAGCGATCTCAGATCGGCATACTGGTTGCCGATGTAGCGCTTCAGGTCGACAATGCCTTGCGACGTGACGATGCCGTAGCTCGGGCCTTGCGCAGTCTTAAACGTAGCGAGTCTCATAAATGTCCACTCCAGCCGGGGTACCAAGATTCGAGTTCAGCCACATGGGGATGTTCGTCGCCGATCTCGCGCGAATGCAGGATTTTTACACACGGGTGCTCGGTTTTACCGTCACCGACTCCGGCGAGCTCGACACGCCGCGCGGCCGGCTGCAGTTCGTCTTCCTCTCGCGCGACCCGCGCGACCATCACCAGATCGTGATGGCCACCGGACGGCCGAGCGAGATTCCCTTCAATCCGATCAATCAGATCTCCTTCCGCATGGCGGAATTCTCAGGCTTGCGCGAGATGTACCGGCGGCTCGTGAAGGAGGAAGTGAAGGAGCTCTATCCTGCCTCGCACGGCAACGCGCTCTCCGTGTACTTCCAGGACCCGGAGGGCAACCGCATCGAGCTCTTCGTCGATACGCCCTGGTATGTCCAGCAGCCCCTGCGCCTGCCGATGGACATGCGCATGTCCGACGAGGAGCTGTGGGCCTGGGCCGAGCGCGAAGCAAAGAAGCAGCCGGGCTTCCAGCCGGTCGAAGAGTGGCGCGCGCAGCTCGCACGCCGCATGCAATAAACAGGGACTGTCCCTATTTTCCCGTTAGCACTGCGATCGCGTTGATCTCGATCAGATAGTCGGGCGAAGTCATCTTGGTGACCTCGACCATGGTGGAGGCGGGCGGCGGGCCCTGAAAGTACTCGCGGCGCACTTTGTGGATCTTTTCGAAGTGCTCCATGTTGCGCACGTACACGTCGACGCGGCAGATGTCGTCCATCGCGCCGCCGGCTGCTTCCACCGCCGCCTTCAGGTTCTCGCATACCTGGCGCGTCTGAGCTTCGACGTCGCCGACGCCTGCGATCGTGCCGTCGGCGCGCCGCGACGTCATGCCCGAGATAAACACCAGCCGTCCTTTCGCCTCGACCGAGATCGCGTGCGAAAAATGGCCGGAGGGTTGCCGGATCTTGTCGCTCTGGATTTGCTTTTTGCTCATGTGAGTAAAGCGAGCGCTTCATCGGCGCTCATGTCGACGACGAGCTTCGGCCACAAGCGCTGCAGCTCCGAGCCGGGCGCGAGCGCCCCGGCTGCACGCGCACGATTTTCCGGTGGCACGAAGCAGTCGAAAAACCGGTTCCAATCGCGTCCGCCTGCCGCGTTCTGATGCAGCACCCAGATCACTGTCGCGCCGCGCTCACGGAGCTTCGCGGCGAGCCGATTGATATTCGGCACGATGTCGCGCGCGAGCGGCACTTGGATCGGCGCACCAGGGGCGACGAACGCATTCTGCATATCGATCACCAGGAGCGCCGTGCGCTTGGCGTCGAGCCGGTGGTAGAGATGCAAGCGGCCGCGCCGCGCCATGACGCGCGCGTCGATCTCGTCGCGGATGGCGAGCTCGTGCATCAGAACTTTTCCACCCACGGGCGGAGATCGACCTCGAAGCTCCATGCCGAGCGATGCTGCCGATACACCGCCATAAGGTCTCGGCGATTGCGTCGGGCTTCAGCATCCCGTCCTCGCCGCGCGCCGCCGTGCGCGCGTCGCCGCCTGCCCGCCCGATGCCGCCGTCGATGACGAAGTGCGCCACATGAATATTCTTCGGCCCGAACTCGCGCGCAAGACTTTGCGCGAGGCCGCGCAAAGCGAATTTGCCCATCGCGAAAGGCGCCGATTCGGCGTAGCCCTTTACGCTCGCCGAGGCGCCCGTGAAGAAAAGCGCGCCGCGGCCCCGCTCCATCATGCGATTCAGCGCGGCCTGCGCGACGAGGAAGCCGCCGTACGCGGTGACCATCAGCGTCTTTTTCAGCTCCTCGCGATCGAGCCCGAGGAAGGGTCCGCGGATGCGATAGCTCGGGTTGTAGACGACGAGCTCGGGCGCGTCGAGTGCCGCGAAGAGCGCATCGACCTGCGCGGCCTCGGCCGCATCGCAGCGATGGAGCGCCGCGCCCGTCTCCTTGGCGAGGGCGCCGAGCTTCTCGGTGTTGCGCGCGGCGAGCGCGACGCGCATGCCGGCCGCGGCGCACTGCCTCGCGAGCGAGGCCGAGAGGCCACTCCCGGCGCCGACGATGACGGCAAGCTCGCCGCGGGATTGCACTATGATGGGACGCGATCGATGGACAAGTTCACGTATGTTGCCATGCCGATGCGCGTGGTGTTCGGCGCCGGCGCGGTCGCCGAGCTCGGCGGCGAAGTAGCGCGTCTCGGTGCCAAGCGCGCGCTCCTCGTATCTACGCCCGGCCGCGCGGCGATGGTGCGTGATGTTGCGCGCGGCCTGACGGTCGCCGGCCTTTTCGACCAAGCCGTCATGCATACGCCGATCGCGCAAGTCGAAGCCGCCCGCGCCATGGCGAAGTCGATCGACGCCGATTGCTGCATCACCATCGGCGGCGGCTCGACCATCGGCTTCGGCAAGGCGATCGCGCTTTCGTCGTCACTGCCCGTACTCGCGGTGCCGACCACCTATTCGGGCTCCGAGATGACCACCATCTGGGGCATTTCGGAAGGCGGCGCTAAGAAAACGGGCCGCGATCCCAAAGTGCTGCCGAAATGCGTCATCTACGATCCCGAGCTCACGCTCGATCTGCCGGTCGCGACCTCCTCGGCGAGCGGCATGAACGCCATCGCGCATTGCTGCGAGGCCCTCTACGCGCACGACGGTAATCCGCTCGTCTCGCTGATCGCAGAGGAGGGCATCCGGGCGCTCGGGGCCGCGTTGCCGCTCATTGCCCAAGCGCCAAGGGACTTGGAGGCGCGCACCTCGGCGCTCTACGGTTCGTGGCTCGCCGGTCTTTCCATCAGCACCACCGGTAACGCCATCCATCACAAGCTGTGCCACGTGCTCGGCGGCTTCGGGCTGCCGCACGCCGAGACGCATTCGATCGTGCTGCCGCATGCCATGGCGTACAACGCGGAGGCGGCAGCGCAAGCAATGCGCCGCATCGCCCGCGCGCTCGGCGCAACCGATGCGCCGCTCGGCCTGTGGCAGCTTGAAGAGCGGCTCGGGCTGCCGATGCGCCTCGCCGACATCGGCATGAAGGAAGCGGATCTCGAGCGCGCCGCGCGCATCGCGGTGCAGGCACCCTATACGAATCCACGTCCGGTGGAATACGAGGGTGTGCTGGGACTACTGCACAACGCGTACGAAGGGAAACGACCTTGATTGCCGTGATTTTCGAATTCACGCCCCGCGACGGGCGCTTTGCCGACTACAAGACGCTCGCCGAGGACCTCGCCGAGGATGTGCGCAATTCCGAGGGGTTCATCTCGATCGAG
>JBHELS010000010.1:0-3948 GCA_046263015.1 Burkholderiales bacterium
GGGGCGCGCCCGATTTCGTCCTGCCGCCGCTCGAAGTCGCCAAGCAGTTCATCGCCGCGCTCGGCACCCGCGAGCTCTACGCCGACGCGGCGGCGAGCTTGATGCGTGCGCTCCCCGGCTTTGCGGTCGGCGTGTCGCTCGGCATCGTGCTCGGCCTTGCGGCGGGCATTGCGCGCAGCTTCGACGAGATGTTGAGCCCGCTCGTATTCCTCACCTATCCCGTGCCGAAGATCGTCATGCTGCCCGTCTTCATGTTGTGGTTCGGCATCGGCGATCTTTCGAAGGTCATGATCATCGCCTTCGCCTGCTTCTATCCGGCATTCATCAACGCCTACTACGGCGCGCGGGCGACGCCGCGCATCCTTGTTTGGTCGGCGCGCAACATGGGCGCGAGCGAGGTCGAGGTGTTTCGCCGCGTCGTGCTGCCGGGCGCGTTGCCCCAGATCTTCGCCGGGCTGCGCGTCGCCCTCGCGCTTTCCTTCATTGTGATGTTCGCCGCCGAGATGATCAACGCGCGCTCCGGGCTGGGGCACCTCATCCGCGAAGCGGAGAACAGCATGCGCTTCGATCTCATGTATGTCTCGCTCCTGACCATCGCCATCCTCGGCTACGCGAGCGACCGGCTCTTGCGCTACGCGCGCGCCACGTTCCTGCGCTGGGAAGGCGGGCACGCGTGATCGCTTTCGCGGGTCGCCCCCCTGTCAAGGGGGGCGTGAGCGAAGCGAACGGGGGGTTCTGCTTATCCGAAGATCAACCCCCCGCTCGGCTATGCCTCGCTTCCCCCCTTAACAGGGGGGCGGCAAAGCGAAGATAGTGAAACGCCTCCGGCCGTACATCCTGATCATCGTTCTCCTCGCCGCCTGGGAGCTCACGGCGCGCAGCGGGCTCTGGAGTCCGATCCTTTTTCCATCGCTCGAGCGGATCGCGCGCGAGTTCTGGCTTTTCGTCTCGCAACCCGATGGCGCCGTGCAGACGTGGACCTCGCTCTACCGCACCTTCAGCGGCTTCGCGCTCGCCGCTGTCGCGGGCGTGGTGCTCGGCATGATGATGGGACGCTCGCGCTGGGTTGCGGGTCTTCTCGATCCGCTCTTTTCCGGCACCTACGCGGTGCCGAAGCTCGCGCTCTTTCCGATCTTCATCTTCGTCTTCGGACTGGGAAGCCTGTCGAAGGTCGCGCTCATCTTCCTCGAGTGCCTCTATCCGATGACCATCATCACCTACCATGGCGCGCGCAGCGTCGATCGCGTGCTCGTCTGGTCGGCGCAGAACATGGGCGCGTCGCCCCTGCGGATGCTGGTTCGCGTGGTCTTTCCCGCCATGCTGCCTTACGTGTTCGCCGCGCTGCGTGTCGCGCTGCCGGTGGCACTCATCGTCGCGATCATCACCGAGATGATCAGCTCGGTCGACGGCCTGGGCTATCTCGTGAGCTACTCGCTTTCCTCGCTCAAGACCGATCGCATGCTCGCCTTGGTCGTGGTGATCTCGTTCCTCGGCCTAGTGCTCGACCGCGCGCTCGTGGCGCTGCGCGACCGGTTGGTATACTGGGAAAAGCTAGACACGTTTTACGTCTGAGGAGGATTTCCGTGAGAAGAACCATCGCCCTGGTGACCGGCATTTTCTGCGCGACGCTCGCTTGCGCGCAGGAGCCGACGCTCATCCGCCTCGGCCGCGGCTTCGCCGCCGAGGAGCAGGTGTGGCTGATGAGCGCGCGTCCCGATCTCGCGCCGAATCAGGGCAAGAAGTATCAGCTGAAGCAGATCCTCTTCCAGGCGAATCCGCAGCGCTTCCAGGCCTATCTCGCGGGCGAGCTCGATGCCGGCACGGCTCCCGGGCTCTCGGTGATCTTCGCGCGCGCGCAGGGCGTCGATATGAAGGTGGTGGCCAACGTCTGCCAGGAAGCCGCGGGCCCGAACTGGTTCAGCACCACGTACATGGTGAAGGACGATGGCCCGGTGAAGAGCATCAAGGATCTGAAGGGCGGCACGATCGGCGTCGTCGAATACAAGACGGCGACCGACCTCTGGGCGCGCGCCGGCCTCCTGAATGGAGGCCTCGTGCCCGACAAGGACGTCAAGGTTTTCTCGCTCGGTTTTCCGGCGATGGGCGAATCGGTGCGCAGCGGCAAGGTCCAGGCGGGCACCTTCGTCGAGCCGTTCTATTCGGCCGAGATGGCGAAAGGCGGCCTGCGGAAGCTCTTCACCGCGCGCGAAGCCGTCGGCTACGACCACGAGCTGCTGGACGTCTGGTTCGGCGAGAAATTCCTGAAGCAGCATCCCGACGTGGTGCGCGCCTTCCTTGCCGACTACGTCGCCGTCACCAAGTACTACCTAGCCAACACCGAGCAGGCGAAGCGCGACCTCCACAAGGCGGGCTTCGTGCGCACGCCGGTCGATATCTACGTCAAGAACGCCGACTGGAAGCGCGATCCCGATGCGCGAGTCAACGTCGACAGCCTGAAAAAGCTCGCCACGTTCATGCACGAAAAGCTGCAGTGGCTTGAGAAACCGGTCAACGTCGACCAGATGGTCGATCAGGGCTACCTGCCGCGCTGACCTCGTCCTTACTCGGCAAGCACCTGCCCGGAGCCGCCCATTTCCTTCGGCAGGTCCTTGATCTTCGGCAGCCCGTCCCGGATCGGCAGCCTGGTCTCCTGGTAATGGACGTGCACGCCAGGCTGGTATGGAAAGGCGGGAATGACCGCGGCGTACACATCGATGAGCGACCACGCGGGATGTTCGGTGAAGAGATGCCCGCCGCAGGCCTTGCACCACTTGCGGTGGCTCTTCGGCGTCTTGGCGAAGGTGCCGATCTTGTCCGCCCCGCGCGTCACGCGCAGCGCGTCCGGCTTCCATAGGGTGAACGCATTCACCGGCCCGGCGGACCAGGTGCGGCAGGACTCGCAATGGCAATAGCCCATCGCGGCCGGCTCGCCGGTGACGGTAAACTGCACGGCGCCGCAAAAGCATGCGCCTTGATAGGTCCGTTCCTCGGTCATGACTGCTCCCTGGGTGATGGGCGACCAGTATCGAATGGCCGCGCGCCGCGGTCTTCGCCGAGACACCGCCTGACTTGACCGAAACGCCGTGGATGCGCTCTCCGATGTCCTGAAGTCGGTGCGCCTGGAAGGCGCGGTGTACCTGAACGCGGAGTTCACCGCGCCGTGGTGCATCCGCGGCGAGCTCGGACTCGCGAGCGTGCGCCAGCGCCTGCAGGGCGCGGAGCACGTGGCGTTCTTCCATTTCCTCACCGACGGGCGATGCAGGGTGCAGCTCGCCGGCAACCGCGAGGTGCTCGAGGCGCACGCCGGCGACCTCATCCTTTTCCCGCAGGAAGGCCGTCACTTGATGGGCACCGACCTGCAGCTCGCGCCGATGGAGCGCGAGGCATCGATCGAAGCCCTGCCCGGCGCCGATCCCGAGGTCTTCCACATGCGCCACGGCGGCGGCGGCGCCGCGACGCGCTTTATCTGCGGCTACCTCGCGCTCAACCGCAGCGTGTTCCGGCCGCTCCTCGAGGCGCTACCGCCGCTCCTCCTGATTCACATCGGCGACGGGCCGGCATCCGGCCTGCTGCACGCGCTTTTCCGCACCGGCGTGCGCGAATCATCAGCGCAGAGCCCCGGCGCCGCGTCGACGCTCGCCAAGGTCGCCGAGCTCCTTTTCGTGGAATCGTTGCGCCGCTACCTTGACCAGCTGCCGCCGCAAGGCAAGGGCTGGCTCGCCGGCGTGCGGGATCCGCAGGTCGGCCGCGCGCTTGCCCTGATGCATGGCGCGCCGGGCAAGGCGTGGACAGTGGACGAGCTCGCGAACGACGTCGCGCTCTCGCGCTCGGCGCTCGCCGAGCGCTTCACCGCGCTCGTCGGCGAGCCGCCGATGCAGTACCTCACCCGCTGGCGCCTGGCACTCGCGGCGCAGATGCTGCGCGCCGGGCGCGAGTCGATCATGCGCG
>JBHELS010000011.1:0-6827 GCA_046263015.1 Burkholderiales bacterium
CCGCGTGCGGCATCGCCTTCAGCACCTGCGAGGCGAGCTCGCGCAGCTGCGAGAGCGCTTCGACGCTCAATTGCCCGCCCGCAGCACCCGCCGCCTCGTTCAGGAAGACGCGGCAATCGAGCTTGCCGCGCGAGACACGGCCCGCGACTAGTTCGCGCAGCGCGGGCTCGAGCGCTCGCAGCTCATCGGCGATACGAAATTGCAGGTCGAGAAAACGCGCATTCACCGAGCGTAGCTCGACCGAAAGCCGCCCGCGCGGCGTCTCGGCGCTCGCGGCGGCAAAGCCGGTCATGCTCTGGATCATTCGTTATCATAGGAGCAGATGGCGTCCCAAGCCAATCAAGCGCTGCCGGCGGGAAGCCGCCTCGAGAACTATCGCATCACGCGCACGCTCGCTTCCGGCGGCTTTTCTTTCGTCTATTTTGCGCACGACGACAACGGCGCTGCGGTGGTCATCAAGGAGTACTTGCCCTCGAGCCTTGCGGTGCGCACGGACGGTGCCGCCGAGCCGAAAGTCGCCGCGGCCGACTTGAAGCGGTTTCGTTACGGCATGAAATGTTTCTTCGAGGAGGGGCGCGCGCTTGCGGGACTCCAGCACCCGAACGTGGTGCGCGTGCTCAATTTCTTTCGCGCCAACGAGACGGTGTATCTCGTCATGCGCTACGAGGAGGGCCGCTCGCTCGAAAGTGAGATTCGCAGCCGCCGCGAGCTCCCCGACGAGGTCTGGGTTCGCTCGACCTTCGCACAGCTTCTGAACGGGCTGCGCGAAGTGCATTCCAACAAGCTTCTGCACCTCGATATCAAGCCGTCGAACGTTTACTTGAGGAATGACGGCTCGCCGATCTTGCTCGACTTCGGCGCGTCGCGCCAAACGCTGTCCTCGGAAGGCGTGAAGCTGCCGCCCACCTACACCCTAGGCTTCGCCGCGCCCGAGCAATACGCGCGGCGCGCCGAACTTGGGCCGTGGACCGATATCTATTCGGTGGGCGCGACGGTGTACGCCTGTCTTGCGGGCTCGGCACCGCAGCCCGCGCATAAACGCCTGACGGAGGATGAGCTCGTGCCCGCGCGGCGCGCGTTTGCCGAGCGGTACTCCGAACTGCTCCTGGAAATCGTCGACTGGTGCCTGCGGCTCGATCATCTGAAGCGACCGCAGAGCGTGCTCGCGCTGCAAAAAGCGCTTCTCGGCGAGAAAGAGCCCGAGCCTCGATGAAGTTCTCGCTCGAGCAGGCAAGCCGCATCGGCGGGCGGCGCATCAACCAGGATCGCATCGGCTATTGGGCGACGGCGGAATGCCTGCTCATGGCGGTCGCCGACGGCCTGGGCGGACACCCGCACGGCGAAGTGGCGGCCGAACTCGCAGTCGGCCTCCTCGGCGCCGCATTCGAGCGGGAGGCGCGCCCGCGGCTCGCCCAGCCGATGGAGTTCCTCAAGTCGACGATCGCCGCGGCACATGCCGCGATACTGCGCGAGGGCAGACGGCGAGGGCTCGGCGATACGCCGCGCACGGTCCTCGTCGCCTGCGTCGTTCAGGATGGCCAGGCCTGGTGGACGCATGTCGGCGACAGTCGTCTTTACCTCATTCGCGATGGCCGCATTCTGCATCGCACGCGCGACCACACGGTGGTGCAGCAGCTCGTCGATTCCGGCCGCATCCGCGAAGAGGCGATGGTTACGCATCCGGAGCGAAACCGGCTCCTGCAATGCCTCGGCGGTTATGAATCGCCTCAACCCGAGGCGCCGAGCCGCGAGCGTCTCGCCGAGCACGACATCGTGCTTCTCTGCTCCGACGGCTTCTGGAATCCGCTCACGCAGCGCCAGCTGCTGCATCTCCTTGCGACGCGCCCGCTCGACCAGGCGGTCAGCGACCTCGTGCATCTCGCCGAGATGCGCGCGGGGCCCGAGTCCGACAACGTGTCGGTGCTGGCCATGCGCTGGGAGGAGGGCCTCGGCGCCGCCTCTGCGATGCCGGATCCGGAGCGCACGTTGGTTCAGGACTTCACGGCCACCGACCCCGACTTCATGCGTCTCTCCGACGAGGATATCGAGCGCGCGATCAGGGAGCTGAAAGCGGTGCTTCAGAAGAGCTCGGGGTCTTGAGACCCTCCTCGCGGCAGCCGGGCGAGCTGCGCAGCGTTCGCCTGCACCGGCGCTACACCAAGCACGCCGAGGGCTCGGTGCTCGTGCAGTTTGGTGATACGCATGTCCTTTGCACGGCGACCGTGGAAGAGCGGGTGCCGCCCTTTCTCAAGGAGAGCGGCCGCGGCTGGGTGACGGCCGAATACGGCATGCTGCCGCGCTCGACCAACACGCGCACCGACCGCGAGGCTGCGCGCGGCAAGCAAAGCGGCCGCACGCAGGAGATCCAGCGCTTGATCGGCCGCTCGCTCCGGGCGGTGGTCGATCTCGGCGCGCTTGGCCCGCGCACCGTGCACCTCGACTGCGACGTGCTGCAAGCCGACGGGGGTACGCGCACCGCCGCGATCACCGGATCGTTCGTCGCGCTGCACGATGCGCTCGACTGGCTGAGAGGCCGCGGGCTTCTGCGCGAGCGTCCCATTCGCGATTTTGTCGCCGCCATTTCGGTCGGAATTTACGAGGGTACGCCGGTGCTCGACCTCGACTATGCCGAGGACTCCGCCTGCGGCTGCGACATGAACGTGGTCATGACGGGCGCGGGCAACTTCGTCGAGGTGCAGGGCACGGCGGAAGGCGAAACCTTCGGCCGAGCCGAACTCGATCAGCTCCTCGCATTCGCCGAGCGCGGCATTCGCCAGCTGATCGCGCATCAGCGGAGCGCGCTTGGCCTCCCCTGAGCTCGTCGACTACTACCGCCGGCGCGCTGGGGAATACGAGGCGATCTACGCGAAGCCCGAGCGCCAGGCCGATCTCGCCTGGCTGCATCGTTACGTCGCCGAGCGCTTCGCCCGGCGCCGCGTGCTCGAGGTGGCTTGCGGCACCGGCTATTGGACAGTGCTCATCGCGCGAGCAGCCGCGCAGGTGGTTGCTACCGACGCGGCGGAAGAGCCGATGCGCATCGCGCAGGCGAAGGACTATCGCGACGCTGACGTGCGCTTCGAGATCGCGGACGCGTTCGCGCTCGGCGACGAGCTCGGCCGCTTCGACGCTGCGCTCGCGTTCTTCTGGTGGTCGCACGTGCCGCGTCGCCGCATCGCTGCATTCCTCGGCTCTCTGCACGCGCGGCTCGAGGGTGGCGCGCGCGTGATCTTCATGGATAACCGGTACGTCGAGCGCTCGAGCACGCCGATTGCCGAGCGCGACGCGGCAGGCGATACCTACCAGCTGCGCCGCCTTTCGGACGGGAGCGAAAACCGCGTGCTCAAGAACTTCCCGAGCGAAGCCGAGCTGCGCTCGGCAGTGGCCGCGCACGCAGCGACGTTTTCCTATCGAACACTCGAGTATTACTGGCTGGTCGAATACACCCTGAAGTGAAAGTCGTCGTCGCCTCGCACAATCCCGGCAAGCTGCGCGAGCTGGAGGCGATTCTCTCGCCCAGGCTCGAACTCCTGCCGCAGCCGGCGCTCGGCATCGCCGAGGCGGAAGAGCCGCACGACACGTTCGTCGAGAACGCGCTTGCCAAGGCCCGGCACGCAAGCCGCGCGGCCAAATTGCCCGCCATTGCCGACGACTCGGGCCTGTGCGTCGACGCGCTGGGCGGCGAGCCTGGCGTTCATTCCGCCTACTACGCCGGCCGCGACGGCGGCCGCGACGAGCGCGATGCGCGCAACAACGCAAAGCTGCTCGCCGCGCTCGGCGAAGGGCGTGGCGCGTACTATTGCTGCGTCATGGTGCTCTTGCGCCGCGCCGATGATCCGCGGCCCCTCATTGCCGAAGGAATCTGGTGCGGCGAGGTTGCGCGCGCGCCGCGCGGTGCGAACGGCTTCGGCTACGACCCGCTCTTCATGCTGCCGGAACTCGGCAAGACCGCGGCCGAGCTTTCCCCAGTCCAGAAGAATCGCATCAGCCACCGCGCGCTCGCCGCGCGACGACTCCTGGAGCTCCTCGATGCCGCAGATCGCGCTTGAGCATCCGCTGCAGGTGCGCTTCAGCGCCCTGCCGCCGCTTGCGCTTTACGTGCACATACCGTGGTGCGTGCGCAAATGCCCGTATTGCGACTTCAACTCGCACGAGCGCGCCGAGGCGCTTCCCGAACGCCAATACGTCGAGCGCCTGATCGCAGATCTGGAGGACCTGCTGCCGTCCGTCTGGGGCCGGCGGCTGATCAGCGTCTTTATTGGCGGCGGCACGCCCAGCCTTTTCTCGCCGAGCGCGATCGACGAGCTGATCGCCGCCGTGCGCGCCCGGCTGCCGCTCGAACCCGGGGCCGAGATCACGCTGGAAGCCAATCCGGGCACGGTGGAAGCGGCGCGCTTTCGCGGCTTCCGCGACGCCGGCGTAAACCGCATTTCGCTCGGCGTGCAGAGCTTCGATGACCAGATGCTCGCGGCGCTCGGCCGTATCCATAGTGCGAGCGAGGCAAGGAAAGCGGTGGAGGCGGCGCTCGCGAGCTTCGACAACGTGAACCTCGACCTGATGTACGGCTTGCCCGGACAGAGCCTCGAAATGGCGCGCGGCGACATGCAAGAAGCGCTCGCCTGCGGCGTGCCGCATATCTCCGCTTATCAGCTCACCATCGAGCCGAACACGGTGTTCTATCGACGTCCGCCCGAACTCCCAGAGCACGATCTCTGCGCCGATATGCAGCTCGCCCTGGAGGAGGCCCTCGCGAGCGCGGGCTATGAGCACTACGAGACTTCGGCCTTCGCGCGTCCCGGCCGGCGCTGCCGGCACAACCTGAACTACTGGGAGTTCGGCGACTATCTCGGCATTGGCGCCGGCGCGCACGGCAAGCTGAGCTTTCCCGACCGCGTGACACGCCACGAGCGCACCAAGCAGCCGCGCGACTACCTGAGCGGCGCATCCACCGTCTCCCGCGACGTCCTCATCCCTGCGGCCGAGCTGCCGTTCGAATTCATGTTGAATGCGCTGCGGCTCGTCGACGGTTTCCCCGTCGCGCTCTACGAGGAGCGCACCGGCTTGCCGTTGGTCAGCGTGCTCAAATCTCTGGACGAGGCGGAGCGGCGCGGACTTCTCGAGCGCGACTGGCAACGCGTGCGCCCGAGCGAGCGCGGGCGGCTTTTCCTCAACGACCTATTGGCGCTCTTCGTCGGCGAAAGTAAAGGTCGCGAATCGGGTGCCCCAATCGCGCTCCTCGCGACGCGAACTTCGTCATCGGCCGGGCCGTAAAGCCGCGCTGCGCCCGCTCGAGGAGCGGCTCAGCCATGAAGACAGCCTCCATGTGCTCGGCATAATCGGACCAATCGGTCGCTGCATGGAGCACCCCACCGGCCGCGAGCTTTCGCGCCATGAGCGACGCGCTCTGCGGCTGCACTAGGCGCCGCTTGTGGTGGCGCTTTTTCGGCCACGGGTCGGGAAAGAAAAGGTGGATGCCAGCGAGCGTCGCGTCGCCGATCATGTGCTCGAGCACCTCGAGCGCATCGTGGCGGACGACGCGCACATTGCCGAGCCGCTCGCGCTCTATGGCGTTCAGGAGGCTGCCGACCCCGGGTCCGTGGACCTCGATCGCGATGAAATCGGACTCGGGATGCGCTTTGGCGATCGCCGCCGTCGTTTCGCCCATGCCCGAGCCGATCTCGAGGACGAGCGGCGCCATGCGGCCGAAAAGCTGGTCGGCCTCGATGAGCGCCCTGCCAACCGGGACGCCATAGCGCGGATAGAGCTCCTTGAGCGCGCGCTCCTGCGCTGCCGTGGTGCGCCCTTGTCGCAGGACATAGCTGCGGACCGGGCGAATGCTGGGACTCGCCACGGCAGAGCGCGGCTCTAGGCGGCCTTGGAGGAGATCGTGCCCTCGGTGGGCGAGCTCGGTGCCGCGGAGTAGAGCTTCTTCGCCATGCGGCCCGCGAGGAACGCTTCGCGCCCCGCCTCCACCGCCTTCTTCATCGCCTTCGCCATCAGGACCGGATTCTTCGCATGGGCGACGGCGGTGTTCATAAGGACGCCATCGCAGCCAAGCTCCATGGCAACGGCGGCGTCCGAGGCGGTGCCGACTCCCGCATCGACGAGCACCGGCACCTTCAGCTTATCGATCACGAGCTGCAGGTTCCACGGATTCAAAATGCCCATGCCGGAGCCGATGAGCGAGGCAAGCGGCATCACGGCGACGCAACCGGCGGCTTCCAGCATCTGCGCCTGGATCGGATCGTCCGAGCAGTACACCATGACCTTGAAGCCTTCTTTAACCAGCTGCTCGGCCGCTTTCAGCGTCTCGGGCATGTTCGGGTAAAGCGTGTGCGGATCGCCGAGCACCTCGAGCTTGACGAGCTCATGCCCATCGAGCAGCTCGCGCGCAAGACGAAGCGTGCGCACCGCGTCCTGCGCCGTGTAGCAGCCGGCGGTATTCGGAAGATAGGTGAACTTCGACGGCGGCAGAAACTCGAGCAGGCTCGGCTCGCCGCGGTTCTGGCCGATGTTCGTACGCCGGATGGCGACCGTGACGATCTCAGCACCCGAGGCTTCCACCGCGGCGCGCGTCTCGGCGAAATCCTTGTACTTGCCGGTGCCAATGAGAAGGCGGGAGCCATAGCTCTGGCCCGCAATGACAAGCAGATCGTTCATCAGCCGCCACCCACCGCGACCACGATCTCGAGCTGATCGCCATCGCCAATCAGCGTTCGCGCGTGCGCGCTCTTCGGCACGATCTCGCCGTTTCGTTCGACGGCGACTTTCTTCCCGGCCATGTCGAGCCGCTCAAGGAGCGCCGCGACATCGAGCGGCGCCTCGAAGCG
>JBHELS010000012.1:0-6088 GCA_046263015.1 Burkholderiales bacterium
GCGTTCCACGATCAGCCGGTGCTCGCGGTCGACAAGGTGCGCCATGTCGGCGAGCCAGTCGCGGTGGTGCTCGCGTCCGACCCGCACGTGGCGGAGGAGGCGGTTAACCTCATCACCGCCGAATACGATGAGATGCCTGCGGTGTACGACGAAATCGAGGCGATGACTTCGAAAGTCATCGTGCACGATGAGCTGAAGCCTGCCGGCACGTTCCCGGATCTGAAGCACCTCAAAGGCAAGAAGAACACGAACATTGCGATCGATTTCCGCCTGCGGCGCGGCGATGTGGCGAAGGCGATGGCGGGCGCGGAGCGTGTATTCGAGCATCGTTTCCGCACGCAGCAGGTGATGCACACGCCGCTCGAGCCGCTCGTGTCGGCGGCCGAGTCGACCGAGAGCTCGATCACCATCCACACCGCGTCGCAGAGCCCGTCCTTCGTCCGCATCGAGATTGCTCGCCTCCTTGGTTGGCCCGAGAACCGGGTGCGCGTGCGCGTGCCGTTCCTGGGCGGCGGCTTTGGCGCGAAGCTCTACATCAAGCTCGAGGCGCTCGTCGCGGTGCTCTCGCTCCTCGTGAAGCGGCCGGTGAAGGTCTCGCTCAGCATGGAGGAGCAGTTCTTCACCATTACCAAGCATGCGAGCACGTTCCGCATCAAGACCGGTGTATCGAAGGACGGCCGCATCGTCGCGCGCGACTGCGAGGTGTGGTGGAACGGCGGCGCGTATGCCGACATCGGGCCGCGGGTGACGCAAAAATCGGGTTTCACGGCGCCGGGGCCGTACGACATCGAAAATGTTTCCATTGACTCGTACGCGCTGTACACCAATCTGCCGCCGGCGGGGGCGCTGCGCGGCTTCGGCATCCCGCAGCTCGTCTGGGCGTACGAGAGCCACACCGACATGATCGCGCGCGAGCTCGGCGTCGATCCTGTGGAGTTCCGGCGCAAGAACCTGCTGCGCGAAGGCCGGCCGCAGGCGACCGGCACGAAGATCCAGGACGCGGCGATCGAGAAGGTACTCGAGCGCGCGGCGACGCTCATTGATTGGGGCAAGCCCTTCGATCGCGGCACCGGCAGCATGCGGCGTGGCAGGGGCATCGCCATCGGCTTCAAGGCTTGCATCGCGAATACCACATCGCTCGCGGCCGTGCAGGTGAATGCCGATGGCAGCTGCACCGTGTACACGAGCTGCGTCGACATGGGGCAGGGCTCCGACACTGCGATGGCGCAGATCGCCGCCGAGGTGCTGCAAATCCCGACCGAGGAAGTGACGGTGATCCATTCGGACACCGATGTCACGCCGTTCGACATGGCGACGCTCGGCTCGCGCTCGCTCTTCCATAGCGGCAACGCGGTGAAGCTCGCCGCGCAGGATGCGAAGCGCCAGCTCGAGCAGCTGCGGCGCGAGCTCGGCGTCCCCGCGGAGGCGGGGATCGCCGACATCTTCAGGAAGAAATACGGCATGCGCGCCGGATCGGTGATGGGCGGCGGGAACTTCATTCCGCCTTACACGCCGCCGGATGAGAACGGCCAGACCGAAAACGCGACGCCCTTCTGGATGGTGGGCGCGACCGGCGTCGAAGTCGAGGTCGATACCGAGACCGGGCGGGTCAAGGTGACGCGCATGGTGAACGTCGCCGACCTCGGCACGCCGATCAATCCGAAGATCGTCGAGACGCAGCTCTCCGGCGCGTCGATCATGCAGCTCGGCTTCACGCTCTTCGAGAAGATGCTCTTTGACGGCGAGGGGCAGCTCAGGAACGCCTCGCTCGCGGAGTACAAGATCCCGGGACTGCTCGACATCCCGCCCGAGATGGTGAACGAGGCGGTGGTTGCCGAGCAGCGCACCGGCCCCTTCGGCGCCAAAGGCGTAGGAGAGACGGCGACCTTCGGCGTCTCGCCCGCGATCGCGAATGCGGTGCACGACGCGGTCGGCGTGCGCATCACGTCGCTGCCGCTCAGTGCCGAAGCGGTGTTCGAAGCGCTGAAGGCCGCCAAATGAGGCGCACCGTCGAGTTCACGTTGAACGGCCAGCGGGTGGAGGCGCAGGTCGCGCCGCACGAGACGCTGGTCGAGGTGCTACGAGAGGAGTTCGGGCTATTCGGTGCGCGCGAGAGCTGCGGCCAGGGTCTCTGCGGCTGCTGCACGGTGCTCGTGAACGGCACGGCGGTTTCGGGCTGCCTGTATCTCGCGCAGCTCGCGGAAGGGGCGAAGGTGCAGACGGTCGAGGAAGGCGGCGAGCTCGACGCGGTGCAGCAGGCGTTCGTCGAGAGCTCGGCGTTTCAGTGCGGCTTCTGCACGCCGGGGTTCGTCCTGATGACGCGGCAACTGCTAGAGGAACATCCTGACCCGAGCGAGGACGATATCCGCCATTACCTATCGGGAAATCTGTGCCGCTGCGCGGCGTACCCCGAGATCATCGAGGCGGTAAAGCTCGCGGCGGCGCGCCGCCGGAAGTAAAGCGGCTACTTGTCGTTGATTGAGGAGCCGGAGGCCGCGGCCGCGTCGCGTCGGTCCCGCCTGCTCGTCTCCTGCGAATTACCGGTTTCGTTCGGGCGCGACTCGGCGCCGGGCGTCTCCGACGGGTAGCGCGGGTTGTAGCAACCCGCGAGGCTCGCGGTGAACGCGAGGGCCGTGATCAATAGTCGCATCGCATCGCGCGTTGCAATCGTCGTACCTGCCAAGTCACCGCCCCCGGACAAATCAGGTCTCGAAGAACTCTTTGACCTTGTCGAACCAGCCTTTGGCGCGTGGATTGTGCCGTGCTTGGTCGGCTTGGCTGAGCGCATCGAACTCGCGCAGGATCTGGCGCTGCCGCTCGGTGAGGTTCACCGGCGTCTCCACCACCACGTGGCAGAAAAGGTCGCCGGCTGCCTGGCTGCGCACGCCTTTGATGCCCTTGGCGCGAAGCCGAAATACTTTGCCGCTTTGCGTCTCGGCCGGCACGCGGATCTTTGCCGAGCCGTCGAGCGTCGGGATGGAGATCTCGCCGCCGAGCGCGGCGGTGGTGATGGAAACCGGCATCTCGCAATGCAGGTCGTCGTGATCGCGCGTGAAAACCGGATGGGGCTTGATGTGCACCTGAACGTAGAGGTCGCCGGGCGGGCCGCCATTCACGCCCGGCTCGCCTTCGCCGGAGAGACGAATGCGATCGCCTTCATCGACCCCGGAGGGAACCTTCACCTGCAGCGTCTTCTGCAGCTTGATGCGCCCGCTGCCGGCGCACTGGCTGCACGGGTGCGCGATGATGCTTCCTGAGCCGTGGCAACGCGGGCAGGTCTGGGCGATGGAGAACGGGCCTTGCGAGACGCGCACTTGGCCTGCGCCGCGGCAGGTTGGGCAGGTCGTGGGCGCGGTCCCGGAACGCGCGCCCGTGCCTTTGCACAGATCGCAGGTCGACATCGCCGGGATGCGGATCTTGGTCTCGAATCCGTGCGCCGCCTGCTCGAGCGTGATCTCGAGGTTGTAGCGCAGATCGGCGCCGCGAAAGACGGTCGATCGCCCGCCACGGGCGCCGCCGAAGATCTCGCCGAAGATGTCGCTGAAGATGTCGCCGAAATGGCCGGCACCGGCGCCGGCGCTCGTCTGCGGATCGACGCCCGCATGGCCGAACTGGTCGTACGCGGAGCGCTTTTGCGGCTCGCACAGGACCTCGTACGCTTCCTTCGCTTCCTTGAAGTGCTCCTCGGCGCGCGGGTTGTCCGGATTGCGGTCCGGATGCCATTTCATGGCAAGGCGCCGATAGGCCTTCTTCAGGTCTTCTTCGCTCGCGTCGCGGTTGACGCCCAGCACTTCGTAATAGTCGCGCTTCGCCATTGCGCCTTCCCTTACAAACTAAGAACGGGCGTCGCGCATCGCGCGATCGCCCGTCCTGGGTGTTGCCATCGAGTTATTTAACCCGCCTTCTTGTCCTTCACCTCGGTGAATTCGGCGTCGACCACGTTCTCGTCGGTCTTGCCGGCATTGCTCTCGCCGCCGCCGCCGGCGGCTTGCTGCTGCTCCGCCCCGGCCTGCGCGCGCTGCTGCTCGGCGTACATCTTCTCGCCGAGCTTCTGCGCCGCCTGCGCGAGCGCCTGGCTCTTGGCCTCGATCTCGTCCTTGTTCTCGGACTTGAGCACGCCCTCGGCGTCCTTGATCGCCGCCTCGATCTTGTCCTTCTCGGAGGCGTCGATCTTGTCGCCGTAGTCCTTGAGCGACTTCCTTACCGAGTGCACGAGCGCTTCCAGCTGGTTGCGCGCGTTCACGAGCTCGAGCGCCTTCTTGTCCTCGGCCGCGTGCGCTTCGGCATCCTTCACCATGCGCTGGATCTCGGCTTCGTTCAGGCCGGAGCTCGCCTGGATCTTGATCTTGTTCTCCTTGCCGGTGGCCTTGTCCTTGGCCGTGACGTGCAGGATGCCGTTCGCGTCGATGTCGAACGTGACCTCGATCTGCGGCATGCCGCGCGGCGCCGGCGGGATATCGGTCAGGTTGAACTGGCCGAGCGACTTGTTGCCCGACGCCACCTCGCGCTCGCCCTGCAGTACGTGGATGGTCACCGCGTTCTGGTTGTCGTCCGCGGTCGAGAACACCTGCGTCGCCTTGGTCGGAATGGTGGTGTTCTTGTTGATCAGCTTGGTCATCACGCCGCCGAGGGTCTCGATGCCAAGCGAAAGCGGCGTGACATCGAGGAGGAGCACATCCTTCACGTCGCCCTTGAGCACGCCCGCCTGGATTGCGGCACCGACGGCGACCGCCTCGTCCGGATTGACGTCCTTCCTCGGCTCGCGCCCGAAGATCTCGCGGACGGTGTCGATCACCTTCGGCATGCGCGTCTGGCCGCCGACCAGGATCACGTCGTTGATGTCGGAGACCTTGATGCCCGCGTCCTTGATGGCGATGCGGCAGGGCTCGATCGTCTTCTGGATGAGCTCATCCACGAGCGACTCGAACTTGGCGCGCGTGATCTTCATCGTCAGGTGCTTCGGCCCCGACTGGTCCGCCGTGATGTAGGGCAGGTTGATTTCCGTCTGCTGCGAGGACGAGAGCTCGATCTTCGCCTTCTCGGCCGCTTCCTTCAGCCGCTGCAGCGCGAGCACGTCCTTCGAAAGATCGAGGCCTTGCTCCTTCTTGAACTCGGAGACGATGTAGTCGATGAGGCGCTGGTCGAAGTCCTCGCCGCCGAGGAACGTGTCGCCGTTGGTCGAAAGCACCTCGAACTGCTTCTCACCCTCGACGTCCGCGATCTCGATGATGGAGATGTCGAAGGTGCCGCCGCCCAGGTCATACACCGCGATCTTGGAATCCTTCTTGAGTTGCTTGTCCATGCCGAAAGCGAGCGCGGCGGCGGTCGGCTCGTTGATGATGCGCTTCACATCCAGACCGGCGATGCGGCCCGCGTCCTTGGTCGCCTGGCGCTGCGAGTCGTTGAAGTACGCGGGGACCGTAATCACCGCTTCCTTCACCTCTTCGCCGAGATAGTCCTCGGCGGTCTTTTTCATCTTGCGCAGCACCTCGGCCGAGACCTGCTGCGGGCCGATTTTCTTGCCGCGCACCTCGACCCACGCGTCGCCGTTTTCGGCGCGCACGATCTTGTAGGGCATCAAATGGATGTCCTTCTGCACTTCCTTTTCCTCGAAGCGCCGGCCGATGAGCCGCTTCACCGCGTAAATGGTGTTCTTCGCGTTGGTGACCGCCTGCCGCTTGGCGGGCGCGCCGACCAGGATCTCGCCGTCCTCGGCGTAGGCCACCACCGAAGGCGTCGTGCGCGCGCCCTCCGAGTTCTCGATCACTTTGGGCTTGCCGCTCTCCATGATCGCGACGCATGAGTTGGTGGTGCCGAGGTCGATGCCGATGATTTTTGCCATGGGGGTCCCGTTTTAATCCAAATCTGTGTCGGATATGGGGTTTGCGGCTGTCTTTTCAACCGGTTTCGCCACTGTGACGAGCGCTGGGCGGAGCACCCGCTCATGAAGCTGGTAGCCTTTTTGCATGACCGCGACGACGCTATTGGGCTCCGAGTCGCTTTCCACCGCCGCCATCGCCTGGTGGCGGTAGGGATCGAAACGCTCGCCGGCGAGCGGCGCGATCGGCGTCACGCGCGCCTTCTCCAT
>JBHELS010000013.1:0-3519 GCA_046263015.1 Burkholderiales bacterium
GTGACGACGATGCCGTCGAACGGGCCCTTCTCCGGCCAGCCGGCGTAGCCGTCGCCGGTTTTCACTTCGATGTTGCGATAGCCGAGCTCGGCGAGGCGCGCGGCGGCGGTGCGCGCAAGCTCGTCGATCAGCTCGACCGAGTAGACCTGCTTCACCGCCTCCGCGAGTACCGCCGCCTGGTAACCCGAGCCGGTGCCGACCTCGAGCACCACGTCCTGCGGCTCGGGACGAAGAAGATCGGCCGAGAGCGCGACGATATAAGGCTGGGAGATCGTCTGGCCGTTGCCGATCGGCAGCGGCTGGTTGCGATAGGCCATCGGCTGCTGCGCCTCGGGCACCAGGCGATGGCGCTCGACTTTGCCGAGCGCCCCGCGAACCGCGGGCGACATGGCGGGCATGCCGGTTTCGCGCTTGGTCTCGGCGTACATCGCCTCGACCTCGGCCACCATCCGCGCTCTTTGCGCGGCGTAGTCCTGGGCGTCGGCGTTGTTACTCATGCCCAGCAGCGAAGCAACGAGCGCAGCCGCGCCGCGCAGCGTTACTTCCTCTTGTCTTTCTCGATCAGCGCGTAGGCGCTGTGATTGTGGATCGACTCGAAATTCTCCGATTCGACCACATAGGCGTCGACGCGCTCGTCGAGGTTGAGCACCGAGGCGACATCGCGGACCAGGTCCTCGACGAACTTCGGGTTGTCGTAGGCGCGCTCGGTCACGAACTTCTCATCCGGGCGCTTGAGCAAGCCGTAGAGCTCGCTCGAGGCCTGCTTCTCCACGAGATCGACGATCTCCTCGATCCAGACGAAATCGCTCGTGCGCGCAGTCACCGTGACGTGCGAGCGCTGGTTGTGCGCGCCGCGCTCCGAGATCTTCTTCGAGCAGGGGCAGAGGCTCGTCACCGGCACCAGCACCTTCATCGTGAAGCTCTGTCTTCCCTTGCGGATTTCGGCGGTGAAGGTGATGTCGTAATCCATCAGGCTTTTCACCGCGGAGACCGGCGCGCGCTTCTCGATGAAGTAGGGGAATGACATCTCGATTCTGCCCTCTTCCGCCTCGAGCTTCTCGACCATCTCGCGCAGCATCCGCTGGAAAGTCTCGACGGTAATCTCGCGCTCGTGCGCTTCCAGGATCTCGACGAAGCGCGACATGTGCGTTCCTTTGAAGTGATGCGGGAGCCGCACGTACATGTTGAAGATCGCAATCGTGTGCTGCGCGCCGCCCGAGCGCTCCATGATGCGCACCGGGTGGCGGATCGCCTTGATCCCAACCTGGTCGATGGCGAGCTTGCGGGAATCCGGCGTCGCCTGGACGTCCGGAATGTTGTGCAGGTCGCGGGCTTTCATAAGCACGATTTTAACATCCCGACTAATTTACTCGGACATTACCTTTTCGATGGCGCTGCGGATGCCGGCGGCGTCGAGGCCGACGGACGCGAGCAGCCGCGCCGGTTCGCCGTGGTCGATGAAACGGTCCGGGAGCCCAAGCATGAGGACGCGCTTTTCGATCTTCAGTTGCGCGAGCGCCTCGCACACGGCGCTCCCTGCGCCGCCCATGACCTGATGCTCTTCCACGGTAACGATTAGATGATGCGCTTCCGTGAGCTGTTTCAGGAGTTCCAAGTCGAGCGGCTTAACGAAGCGCATGTTGGCGACCGAGGCGTTCAGCGCCTCGCCGGCTTCGAGCGCGGGCTTGAGCATTGGCCCGAACGCGAGAATGGCGATCCGCTCGCCCTTGCGGCGGAGCTCGCCCTTTCCGAGCGGCAGCGGCGTGAGATCCATACCCGCTTCGCCGAGCGCCGCGCCGCGGGGGTAGCGCACCGCGGCGGGCGAGTCGAGTTGAAATCCCGTGCTTAGCATTCGGCGGCATTCCGCCGCGTCAGCGGGCGCCATCACCGTAAGGTTGGGCACCGCGCGCAGATAGGCGAAGTCGAAAGCGCCGTTGTGCGTCGCGCCGTCGCCGCCCACCACACCGCCGCGGTCGAGCGCGAAGAGCACAGGCAGCTTCTGGATCGCGACGTCGTGGATCAGCTGGTCGTAGCCGTGCTGCAGGAACGTCGAATAGATGGCGACCACGGGCTTCATGCCCTCGCAGGCGAGGCCCGCGGCGAACGTGACCGCGTGCTGCTCGGCAATGCCGACGTCGAAATAGCGTTCCGCGAAGCGCTCCGAGTACTCGACCATGCCCGAGCCTTCACGCATGGCGGGCGTGATGGCGACTAGTCGCGAGTCCGCTTCGGCCATGTCGCAGAGCCATTGCCCGAACACCTGCGAGTACGTCGGTCGCGCCACGACGCTCTTCGGCAACCCCTCGGCGGGATTGAATTTGCCCGGGCCGTGATAGGCGATGGGATCGTCCTCGGCGAGCTTGTAGCCCTGGCCCTTGCGCGTGACGACGTGCAGGAACTGCGGCCCGCGTAATTTCTTGATGTTGGTGAGCGTCGGCACGAGCGCATCGAGGTCGTGCCCATCGATCGGCCCGATGTAGTTGAAGCCGAACTCCTCGAAGAGGGTCGACGGCGTCACCATGCCCTTCATGTGCTCCTCGGCGCGCCGCGCGAGCTCCCAGACGCCGACGCGCTTCAGCAGATGCTCGCTCGCGCGCCGCGCACTCGAGTACAGGCGCCCGGAGAGGAGGCGCGCGAGGTAATTGGTGAGCGCGCCGACCGGTCGCGAAATCGACATCTCGTTATCGTTCAGGATGACGAGGAGGTCCACGTCCATCGCGCCCGCGTTATTCATCGCCTCGTACGCCATGCCGGCCGACATGGCGCCGTCGCCGATGACCGCGATGCAGTGGCGCTTTTCGCCCTTCGCCTTGGCCGCCACCGCCATGCCGAGCGCGGCCGAGATCGAGGTCGACGAGTGCGCGGTGCCGAAAGTGTCGAATTTCGACTCCGAGCGGCGCGGGAAGCCCGAGATGCCCTCGAGCATGCGAAGCCGCGTCATCGCCTCGCGGCGGCCGGTGAGGATCTTGTGCGGATACGTCTGGTGGCCGACATCCCAGACGATGCGGTCCTCCGGCGTGTCGAAAACGTAGTGCAGCGCGATGGTGAACTCGACGGTGCCGAGATTCGACGAGAGATGCCCGCCGGTCTTCGACACGGACTCGAGCACAAAGGCGCGAAGCTCGTCGGCGAGCTGGCCGAGCTGCTTTCGCTCGAGCGCGCGGAGCTGCGCCGGATCGTCGATCGTCTTCAGCAGCTCGTACATCGACGGATTGTAGGGCGCGGTATTTCCGCCCGAAGGGAGTTGGCCAGTGAGGGTCGCCATCGAACCTAGAATTTTCGCAGAACCACGAAGTCCGCGAGGGACGCGAGGCGCGCGCCGCGCGCGCCGAGGGCGGCGAGCGCCGCATGCGCCTCGGCACGCAGTTCCTCGGCGAGCTCGCGAGCGCGCGCGACGCCGATGGCAGACACGTAAGTCGGCTTCCTTTGCTTCGAATCCTTGCCCGCGGTCTTGCCGAGTGTCGCCGTATTTCCTTCATAGTCGAGGAGATCGTCGACCACCTGAAAGGCGAGACCGAC
>JBHELS010000014.1:0-3582 GCA_046263015.1 Burkholderiales bacterium
AGGATGGGCAGCGAGAAGCGCAGGAAGCCGTAGGCGCCGAGCTTGAGGAGAATCGCCGCGAGCACCACCGAGCCGCCGGTCGGTGCCTCGGTGTGCGCGTCCGGCAGCCAGGTATGCACCGGCCACATCGGCACCTTGACCGCAAAGGCGAAGAGGAAGCCGAAGAAAAGCGCGATCTGGACCTTGAGCGGCAGCGGCACCTTGTGCCAGTCGAGGATCGAGAAGCTGCCGCCCGCCTCGTTATAGAGGTAGAGCATGGCGATCAGCATGAGGAGCGAGCCGAAGAGCGTATAGAGGAAGAACTTGACCGCCGCGTAGACGCGGTTCGGTCCGCCCCAGATGCCGATGATGATGAACATCGGGATGAGCGTGCCTTCGAAGAAGACGTAGAAGAGGACCGCATCGAGCGCGGAGAAAACGCCGTTCAGCAGTCCCGACATGATAAGAAACGCGGCGAAGTACTGCTGCGTGCGTGTCTCGATCACGGTCCAACCGGCGATCACCACGAGGATGGTGACGAAGCTGTTCAGCAGAACGAAAAGCAGCGAGATGCCATCGACGCCGAGGTGGTAATTGATGTTGAAGCGCTCGATCCAGCGGTGGAGCTCGACGAACTGCATGGCGCTCGTGGAGGCGTCGAAGCCGCTGTAGAGCGGCAGGGTGACGAGGAACCCGAGCACCGCGCCGGCGAGCGCGATCCAGCGCAGCCACGGGCTTCTTTCGCCCACGGCGAGCACCAGCACGCCGGCGGCGATCGGAATCCAGATGGCAGCCGAGAGGAGCACGGCGCCGCTACCTGCGCAGGAACCAGAAGGCGAGGATCATGACGCCGAAGAGCATCGTCACCGCGTACTGGTTGAGAAGGCCGGTCTGCAGCAGGCGCACGACCGAGGAGAACCAGCCGATGAGGCGCGCCGAGCCATTCACCATCACGCCGTCGATCACCGCCTGGTCGCCCGCGCGCCAGAAGCCGCGCCCGAGGCTTCTCGCGCCGCCGGCGAAGAGCCAGGCGTAGAGCTCGTCGAAGCCGTATTTGCGCTCGACGAGCGCGTACAGCGGTCCGAGCTCCATGGCGATGCGCTTGGGCAGCGAGCGCCGCTTGAGATAAAGGAGCCACGCCGTGGCGATGCCGGCGAGCCCGAGGAGGAAGGGCAGCGAGACGAGCCCGTGCGCCATGAACGCCCAGATGCCGTGGTACTCCTCATCGCTCTTCGGCAGCACGCCCGCGAAATAGTCGCCGAAGAGCACCGGGCCGATCAGCCAGCCTGCCGCCACCGACGGGATGGCGAGGAGCACGAGCGGCAGGGTCACCACCGCCGGCGACTCGTGCGGCGGATGCGCGGGATCGAAGCGCCGCTCGCCGTGGAAGGTCATGAACACCAGGCGGAAAGTGTAAGTAGCGGTGACGAATACGCACAGGAGCACGCAGAGATAGGCAAACGTGTGCCCCGTGACGCTCGAGGCGTGCACCGCGCCGATGATCGCGTCCTTGGAAAAAAAACCGGCGAAACCCGGGATGCCGACCGACGAGATGGCGCCGATTAGCATGGTCCAGTAGGTCCACGGCATGGCGCGCCTGAGGGCGCCCATGCGGCGCATGTCCTGCTCGTGATGGAGCGCGATGATCACCGAACCGGCGCCGAGAAAGAGAAGCGCCTTGAAAAACGCGTGCGTCATCAGGTGGAACATGGCCGCCGAGTACGCCGAAGCACCGAGCGCGGCCGTCATGTAGCCGAGCTGCGAGAGCGTCGAGTAGGCAACAACGCGCTTGATGTCGTACTGCGTCAGCGCCACGAGCGCCATGAAGAGCGCCGTGATGGCGCCGATCACCAGCACCACCGAGCGCGCCGTCTCGGAGAGCTCGTAGAGGGGCGACATGCGCGCCACCATGAAGATGCCGGCGGTCACCATGGTCGCGGCATGAATCAGCGCCGAGATCGGCGTCGGACCTTCCATCGAGTCGGGAAGCCAGACGTGCAGCGGAAATTGCGCGCTCTTCCCCATGGCGCCGACGAAGAGCAGCAGGCAGATGAGCGTCATGTTGGCGTCGCCGCCTTGGGCCATTTTGGCGGCGCCCTGGAAGACGGGCGCATAGTCGAGCGTGCCGAAGGCGGCGAGAATGAGCGCGATGCCGAGGATGAAGCCGAAGTCGCCGACCCGGTTGACGAGGAACGCCTTCAAGTTCGCGTAGATCGCGGTTTCGCGCGTGTACCAGAAGCCGATCAGGAGGTAGCTCACCACGCCGACCGCCTCCCAGCCGAAGAAGAGCTGCACGAAGTTGTTCGCCATCACGAGCATCAGCATCGAGAAGGTGAAAAGTGCGATGTACGAAAAGAAACGCTTGTAGCCCGGGTCGTCGGCCATGTAGCCGATGGTGTAGACATGCACCATCAGCGACACGAACGTGACCACCACCATCATGAAGACGGTGAGCCGATCGATGAGAAACCCGACCTGGAAGCGCAGGTCGCCGGCGGTTAGCCACGTATACACGGTGCCGTTGAAGTCCTCGCCCTTCAGGACGTCGTAGAAAAGCACGCACGAGGCGAGAAACGAGAGGAGCACCGAGAAGATCGTGACGCTGTGCGCGGCGGTGCGGCTGACGAAGCGCCCGCCGACGCCGGCGATGAGCGCGCCGATAAGCGGCGCGAAAGCTGCGGTGACGGCGAGCTCTTTCATCCTTTCAGCGAGTCGAGATCCTCGACATCGATCGTGTTCAGGTTGCGGAAGAGCACCACCAGGATCGCGAGGCCGATCGCCGACTCGGCCGCCGCGACGGTCAGGATGAAGAACACGAAAACCTGGCCGGCGATGTTGCCGAGGAAATGCGAGAAGGCGATGAAATTCAGGTTGACGGCAAGGAGCATCAGCTCGATCGCCATCAAAAGCACGATCAGGTTGCGGCGGTTGAGGAAAATGCCGACCACGCTGATCGCGAAAAGGACCGCGGCGAGGACGAGATAGTGCGAAAGCTCGAGCGGCGCGCTCATTCCTTCTCCGCGGGCATGGCGACAAGGCGCACGCGATCCTCGCGGCGGACCCGGATCTGCTCCGCGGGCTGCTGCGCGCGCGTATCCTTGCGCCGCCGGAGCGTAAGCGCGATGGCGGCGATGATCGCGACGAGCAGGATCACCGCCGCGATCTCGAAGGCATACGCATAATCGGTGTAGAGCAGGAGGCCAAGCGCCTTGGTATTGCTATAGCGCTCCGGCAGCGCGGGCGGCGTGGTTCCCCAGTAGCGGTAGGCGACCACCGTGACCATCTCCCAGACCATGATGACGGCCACCACCAGCGCGAGCGGCAGGTTGCGCCAGAACCCTTCGCGCACCCGCTCGAGGTTGATGTCGAGCATCATCACCACGAAGAGGAAAAGCACCATTACGGCGCCGACATAGACCACGACCAGCGCAATCGCGAGGAACTCGGCGCGCAGCAGGAGCCAGAGCCCCGCCGCGGTAAAGAACGCGAGCACGAGGAACAGCGCGCCATGCACCGGGTTGCGCGCCGTGATGACGCGAATGCCGGCGAGCAGCAGCACCGCCGCGAAGGCGTAAAAAATGGCGCTCTCGAACATTATTCTTT
>JBHELS010000015.1:0-22107 GCA_046263015.1 Burkholderiales bacterium
GGTGACTGGCAGAAGATGTCGGAGATCCAGTACGGCCGCCTGCCGCAGCTCGAGGCGCAATTGAAGCAGGCCGAGAAGGCCGACAAGCAGAGCGCGAAGCCCAAGCTCCTGCGCACGCAGGTGGGCGCCGACGAGATCGCCGAAGTCGTCTCGCGCATGACCGGCATCCCGGTCGCGAAGATGATGCAGGGCGAGCGCGAGAAACTGATCAAGATGGAAGAGCGCTTGCACCAGCGGGTCGTCGGCCAGGACGAGGCGGTGCGCGCGGTGTCGGATGCCATCCGGCGCTCGCGTTCCGGTCTGGCGGATCCGAACCGGCCGTACGGCTCGTTCCTCTTCCTGGGACCGACCGGCGTCGGCAAGACCGAGCTTTGCAAGGCGCTCGCCGAGTTTCTCTTCGACTCGGCCGATCACCTGATCCGCATCGACATGTCGGAGTATGGCGAGCGCCATTCCGTCGCCCGCCTGATCGGCGCGCCCCCGGGTTACGTCGGCTACGAGGAAGGCGGACAGCTCACCGAGCAGGTGCGCAGAAAACCGTATTCCGTGGTGCTTTTCGACGAGGTGGAGAAGGCGCACCCCGACGTCTTCAACGTGTTCCTGCAGATCTTGGACGAGGGCCATCTCACCGATGGCCAGGGGAGAACCGTGGATTTCAAGAACACGGTGCTCGTCATGACCTCGAACCTCGGCTCGCAAATGATCCAGGGCATGGCGGGGAGCGACTATCAGGTGGTGAAGCTCGCGGTCATGGGCGAGGTGAAGACCCATTTCCGCCCGGAGTTCGTGAATCGCATCGACGAGATCGTGGTGTTCCACGCACTCGCCGAGGAGCACATCAAGTCGATCGCGCGCATCCAGCTCAACACGCTGAAATCGCGTCTTGCGCGGATGGACTACGGCTTCGAGATATCGGACGGCGCGGTGAGCGAGCTCGCCAAGGTCGGCTTCGATCCGGTCTACGGCGCGCGGCCGCTCAAGCGCGCCATCCAGACCGAAGTCGAGAACCCACTCGCGAAAGCGATCCTCGAAGGCCGCTTCGCGCCGAAGGACACCATCTACGTCGACTCGCGCGGCGGCCGCATGGTGTTCGAGAAGACGCCCCGCAAGGCCGCTGCTTAATTCGGGGACGGAGCCCGAATTGGTTCGGGCTCCGTCCCCGAACTCTTATTGACCGGCGAGCTTGGCGAGCGGCGCGTAGTCGGCGACGCCGCCGTGGCCGCCGGCGAAGCGCGTGGGCTCGATGCCGGCGCGCTTCACCGTGGTCACGACCGACATGAGCCCCGGGTTCGGCTTCTCGGGAAGCGGCGGTCCGGGCGTCCAGACGTCGGCGACGAAGCCGAGCTTTGCATCGGGCACGTAGGCCATCAGCAGGCCCTTGGCATGCGGGTTGTCCTGCATCGCATAGGCGACCACCTGGCGGCCGCGCGAGTCGCTCATCACGTGGCTTTCGGGCACCTCGAGGATCGGCACCTGCGAGAAGTCGACCGGCTTCATGTCCGGATTGCGGGTCATCGGCGCGGCAAGGACGCGCCGGTAGTGCTCGCGCGCGCCTTGCCCGACGACGAGCACCGAGCCTTCGGCCAGCACGCCGCGCAGGCCGCCCGCGTGGTCCATGTGGTGATGCGTCAGCACGAGCCAGCGGATCGGTTTGCCCGGAAAGCGCTGGCGCGCGGCGTTCACGACCCACATCGATTGCTCGTCGCTGATCGGCGCGTCGACCATGACCAAGTGATCCGCCATTTCCACGAGCAGGCTGTTATGTGAGCCGCCGACGATGTGAAACACCCCCGGCGCGATCTCGTTCAGCCGCAGGCTCGAGGTGGTGCGTGTATCGAAGCTCCGGTGTTCGGAGTCAAGATAGACGCCGATGAACTGGCGGCGTATCACCCACTGGTAGGGCACGTTACCGGTCGCGGGCTTCGCCGCGCCGCTCTTAAGCTCGGCCGGCACGTTGAAGTTCGCGGCATCAACCGGCCCGTTGGCGCGGAAATCGTTGAGCTGCACTTCCTGCACCAGGCGGCCATTCAGCTCGTAGCTGCGGTTCATCGCGACCTTGACGCCGCCGAAGTCGCGCCAGTCGGAGAGCACCATGTCGTAGGCGACGTCGCCCCAGATGTTGTCGTAGTCGAGCGTGCGCACGCGCGCAGGGAGCCCGCTTCGCGCATCGAAGGCGACGGTGAAGGGGCCATAGCCGACTGCGGGATAACTCGCGCCGGCGGCCACGAGATCGGACGCCGGCCGCAACTCCTTCGGATTCGCGCGCATCTCGCCGAGGAGCCGCGTGAGCGTGCCGCGCAGCGCTTCGCGTTGCGCGGTCGCAAGGCGAAGTCCCGACATGGCATGCGCGGGCGGATTCATCTTCTGGCTCTGGGCATTGCGCCCCGTCGAATCGACGCCGAGCAGGTAGCCCGAATCGGGCAGCACGATTTCGCTGAACTTGTAAGTCCGCGGCGTCGGGTAGGCGAAGCGCCGCTCGATGTCGGTGCGAGCCGCTCGTTGCGAACGGTCCTGGACGATTTCGAAGCTTGACTCGTTGGCGAAGCGCATCTCACCGCCGGGTGCCTCCGATTGCTCGGGCTCCCACTGCTTCATGACGCCCTTCGCCGACACCGTCTTCAACGCCGCGAGGCGATCGGGCCCGCCCATGGCATCGAGGGCGCGATCAACAAGCGACTGCTCCCGCGTCGCCGGCGGCTCGGTGGCGCAGGCGGCAAGCAACGAAACACCCAGAATGATGAGCGAACGCTTCATGAACTTCCTCCCCGCGGTGATGTGGTGGGCGCAAAGCGAACAGCCGCGATTTGCCACTATTCCGCCTCGCTTTTTCGGTCTAAATATTGCAAGCTCGCTGCCATGCCGCGCACGCCCAACCTGATGCGCGCCGACCGCATCGGCTATGTCGTCGGCGGACTTGGACTTATTGCCTGGGCCGCGCACCGGCCGAGCTGGTCGAAGGCGGCGGCAGCGGGCTTTGGCGCCTGGCTTCTTTACCAGGCCTACACGGGCAATAACCCGATGTTCAAGCCGCTCGGGCTCGAGGTGAACCGCGCCCCGGCGCTTTCCGAGGTCACGGAGACGATGGTGGTCGAGGAGGCCATCACCATCTCGCGCCCGCCGAGCGAGGTCTACGCCTATTTCGCGCAGCCGGAGCGGCTGCCCGGGCTCGCCGATGCAACGCTCGACGTGATCCGCGCTCATCCGCACGATGAGCTCGCGTGGCGTGCGCTTCGCGGCGAGAAGCTTCTCCATTTCGGATCGCTCGAGTTTCGCGAAGCACCGGGCGGACGCGGCACCATCGTCGGCGCGCGCCTCGAGTACGTGCCCGCGGGCGGCACGCTCGGCGCAGTGCTCGCGCGGGTCACCGGTCACTCGCCGCAGCGCCTCGTCACCGACGCCCTTCGCCGCGCGCGCGCGTTTCTCGAGACGGGCGAGACCCCGACCACGAACGGTCAGCCGAGCGGCCGGCGCTAGGCCGATGCGGGCGCTGTGCTGGCACGCGAAGCACGACGTGCGGCTCGAGTCCGTGCCCGATCCGACGATCCTCAATCCGCGCGACGCGATCGTGCGGGTCAGCGCCACCGCGATCTGCGGCTCGGACCTGCATCTCTACGGCGGCTTCGTCCCCGGCATGGTGAAGGGAGACATCCTCGGGCATGAATTCATGGGCGAAGTGGTCGAGCTCGGCAAGGCGGTCGCGAATCTGCGCATCGGCGATCGCGTGGTGGTGCCGTTTCCGATCTCGTGCGGCAACTGTTTTTTCTGCGCCAAGCGGCTCTTCTCGCTCTGCGAGAACTCGAACCCGAACGCGTGGATGGCGGAGAAGATGTGGGGCTACTCGCCTTGCGGCATCTACGGCTATTCGCATTTGCTCGGCGGCTACGCCGGCGGCCAGGCCGAGTACGTGCGCGTGCCTTATGCCGACGTCGGTCCGCTCAAAGTGCCGCAGGGGCTTGCGGACGACGAGGTGCTCTTCCTCTCCGATATCCTGCCCACGGGCTACATGGCGGCGGAGAACTGCGCCATCGAGCGCGGCGACACGATCGCGGTGTGGGGCTGCGGGCCGGTGGGGCTCCTTTCGATCGCGTGCGCGCGGCTCCTCGGCGCCGAGCGCGTCATCGCCATCGATCGTTTCCCCGAGCGGCTGCGGCTAGCCGCGCTCAAGCTTGGTGCCGATACGATCGACTACCGAGAAGCGAACGTGCTCGAAGCGCTCAAGGACGCGACGGGCGGGCGCGGCCCGGATGCCTGCATCGACGCGGTAGGCATGGAGGCGCACGCCTTCCACAATCTCGCCTACGCGTACGATCGAATGAAGCAGGCTGTGATGCTCGAGAGCGACCGGCCGGTGGCGCTGCGTGAGGCGCTCATGGCCTGCCGCAGCGGCGGCACGGTCTCGGTGGCCGGCGTCTACGGCGGCTGGATCGATAAGTTTCCGGTCGGCGCGATGATGAACCGCTCGCTGACGGTGCGCACCGGCCAGACGCATGTGCAGCGCTACATGAAGCCGCTTCTCGAGCGCATCGCGAAGAAGGAGCTCGATCCGAGCTTCATCATCACGCACCGCCTGCCCCTTGAGCAGGCGAGCGCCGCCTATCGCATGTTCCGCGACAAGCAGGATGAATGCATCAAGGTGGTGCTGCGGCCGTAGGATTCTTAGTGACGGTCGCTCGAGCGGCGAAGCGGATGCCCGCGCTCGACCGCGGCGCCTTCCTCGCGCGCGACGTAGTCCTCGATGTCGCGGGCGAGCTTGTCGGCGCTGCTGCGAAGGCGCGCCAGCTCGCGCTCGATCAGCTCGGCGTGCTCGAACGCAGCGCCGTAGACCTCCTGCGCCGCGCGCTCGGCCGCGGCCTGGGCGAGACGCAAGAGCTCGAGCAGGTCATGCGCCGCCGCGAGCGCGCGGCTTCCGGATCGCGCATCCATGGCGCGCACACTACCCGCGAGAAGTGAAAGGCGCCCGGCGGAGTCGCTCCGCCGCTCGGCGCGTTGTCAGCGGACGACGAGAGCGAGCGTTTCGCCCGATGGCCCGCCGGCGCGGATGCGGCGCGTGGACTGCAGCAGCTCTTCCCACAAGCTGTCCGTATCCTTGCGAAAGACCATCTCGAGATCGGCGTCGAGCACGCTCCAGAGCCCGCGGTCGATCTCGCTCCTCAGCTCGCCGGGACGCCAGCCGACATAGCCGACGTAATAACGAGCGTCATTCGGCGTCGTCTCGATCACGTGATCAATGGTGTTGGCGCGGAAGGCGAGGAAAAGATCTTTCATGAGCGGCACTGAGCCGGGACCCGGGCTGTCGTGCGCGTGCACGAGTGCGACCAGCGCGGTGCGCGAGAACGGCCCGCCGTAATAGACGGGGTCTGCGACCTTCTTCGACGGCTCGTGCTCCGGGAAGAGGCTGCCGAGGGAGCGGCGCGTCGGCCGATTGAGAATCACGCCGACATGCCCGCCGTTGGGCGCGGGCGCCGCGATCAGCACCGTCTGACGGTACTCAAGATCGCGAAATGCTGGATGCGCGACCAGGATGATGGCGGCGTCATCGTCAGCGAATGCGGGCGCAAACGCGAGCGCGAGAGCGACGGCGGCGACAAGGCGAAGAAGCGAAGTCATGGGGCCAGTATAGCGAATGGTCGTGTTTTGGGGTGTCAAGGCGCGGCTACAGTCGTGGTCGCGCCGCGCGCCACGCGACATGTCGCGCATAACTGTTCCGCCATGCAGGCATAAAGTAGCGTTGCGCGCGCCGTCTTACGCCTGGGGTTCCCGTTCGCGCCGAGGTACGAAAAGCCACAGCACAGCGAAGACTAGAAGCGCGGCGACGCCGAGGGCGATACCGATCGCGTTGCTGCTCGTAAGCGCCGTGGTCACCACGAAGACATCGATCGCCACGCCGATCGCGAGCGAAACCATACCGGCAAGGAGCAGATTCGACGCCATCCACAAGAAGCGCTCGCTCACGCTCATCGGTTCGGCGATGCGATGCACGGCGGCGGGTGTCATGACGAGCGCCATGGCAAGCGCGGTGAGGACGAGAGCGACGAGATGCACGAATTGAGCGGGCTCGGAGAGCTTTTCTTCGAAGCCCTGGTTGAAGACGCAGATCAGCTGGAAGCCGAAGAGCGCCTGCACACCGGGGATGACCATCCGGCATTCCTCGATCAGGTACGAAGCGGCCGTGTCGAGCGAGATTTCTTGCTTGCGGCCGATGCCAGCCGGCCTCTCGAGCGCCATGCTATGGCGAAGCAAGGAGCGAGCGCGCGCGTTAGTTCTTTCGGCGCAGCGTTCGCCAGGTGATGGAGTAGCGAAGCTCCTTCGTCGCGGTAATGCTGTGCTGCCATCCCCAGCGCGCAACGCCGTGCATCTGGTAGGCCGAGCGCGGCGCGAGCTCGAGGACGAGCGGCTTGTCCTTGCCGGGCGGCTCGTTCGTTCGATAGGGGCGCAGCCGCATCCGGGCCCAGCCGCCGAGCGACACGCCGGCGACGCGCTCGTAATCGGGCGCGTCTCGATGCCAGCCGAGCGGAGTGCCCGGCCGGTACTCGGCGATGAGCGCTGTCACGAGCTCATGCGGCGCGAGGCCCATCCAGCGCGCCATCTTTTGGCGCAGCGGCTCGAGGAAGGGTGGGATCGGCGGCGCGTCGCCGAGGCGGTTCTTCGAGAAGTCGTAATCGTGGCCGAAGTAGGCGACGCGCCGGCGCGCCGTGTATTCCTTGTACTTCGCTTCGTCGAGCGGCAACTCGCCGATCGCGCTGAGGAGCGCGCGCTCGTCCTGCGCACTCAAGAACTCCGGCCGGTAGATGAAGCCTTCCGGAAGCGGCGGCGGGTCGGCGAAGAGTCCGGTCTGCTCCGGATTCACCGCGTCATGACGGAGAGGAAGGCGACGCCGAGCGAAGCCACGGCCACCGCCGCCGCGACGGCGGTGAAAATCAGAACGCGCCGCAGGCGCGCCTCGGCGACTTGCGCCGCCTTCTCGAGCGTCTCGATGGTATTCGCGAGCTGCGCCGCGAGCTCCTTGATGTGCGAGGCCTGCTGCGATACCGCCGCCTGCAGCTCGGCGATCTGTTGCTGCACGAGATCGGCCGGATTCGCCGCCGGCTCGAGCTTGCGGGTGAACGCGGGCTTGGTGGCGGCGACGATATCCCCGACATGGGGAAGGACCGCTTTGAGCGCCGCTGTGAGCCAGCCAGCCATTAGAACCTTAGTCCCGCGCGGGCGAGCAACGTTCACGCCGTAAGGCCGCGGCTCAGGCGGCATCGACCCACTGCGGATTCGAGGCGACCTCCCACAGGTGCCCGTCGGGGTCCTGGAAGTAGCCCGCATAGCCGCCCCAAAAGGTATCGCGCGCCGCCTTGACGATACGGGCACCGGCCTTTGCGGCTTGCGCCATTACATCGTCGACCTCGGCCTTCGACGAGACGTTGTGGCCGATGCTGAACTCGGTCGCGCTCGGCGCGGAGGCCGCGATGCCGGCGTCACGCGCCAGGCTTTTTCGCGGCCAGAGCGCAAGCCGCAACCCCGCCTGCAGCTCGAAGAAGGCGACCGCACCGTGCTCGAACTCTTTGCCGACGATCCCTTCGGTCCGCAAACCGAGCCCGTCGCGGTAGAAGCGAAGCGCGCGCTCGAGGTCTGCGACAGCGAGCGTGAGCAACGTGATGCGTGGCTTCATGGAACTGCGCACCCTATCAAAAGAAAAGCGGCGCCAATAGCGCCGCTCGTCTGCAATAAAAGCGAGCTACTTCGCCGCTGGCAGGCTACCGCATTTGTAGTAGGCGACCTGCGCGTCGCTGAAGGCGTTGACGTTGACCGCGCCAATGCCGATCTCCGAGGGCGCCATGATGTACGCGTAGTTCGCGCCTTTCGCGGGCGCCGCGTCGACCGCTGCTGCCGTGACGCGTTCCATCGCGCCCACCTTGTCCATGTTGCCCTTGATGCCCCAGGCCTGTCTTTCCTGCGCGAGCTTCGCGCAGCGGTATTCGGCCTTGGGCTCCGCCTGGCCCGCCATGACGCGGGCGCCGGATCTTGCGGTGTAGTCCTTGACGGTCAGCCCACCCATCATCTGGCAGGCGGCGAGTGCGACGACGGCGAGCGGTGCGATTCGTTGGTACATGTTTCCTCCCTTGGGTTAATGACCTGCAATCGCTTCCCGGGCGGCTTCCGCCCAGCGTTCTTCTTCCTCGATCGCCGAGCCGTGACGCTTTGCTTGCTTGACGACCTGATTGAAAAGTTCCAGTGCGGCTTCGGTTTTACCGAGGCGTTGCAGCAGTCGCGCGTACCGATAGCGAGCTTCGAGTCCGACGAACTGCGGCAGCAGTTGGCGATAGCGTGCAAGCGCACTGTCGTACGCGCCGCGTCCCTCGTCGAGGCGTGCCTCGAGAAGGCCGATGTCGTCGGCGCGCATTTTCGGCGCCGCTTTCTTCAGCCGCTCGAGCGTTGCGAGCGCCTTCGGCCACTCCCGCGCTTCCAGCGCCGCGCGCGCAAGACCGTAGAGAATCGCGGCATCGTTGGCGTACGCGCCCGCAAGGCAGCTCTCGTAGAGCTTTATCGCCTCGGCGTACATCGCGTGGTGCATGCATTCCTCGGCGAGCGCGAGCTTGTTGTCGACGCTGCCGCAGAGCTCGAGCTCTTCGGCGCGCCTTTTAAGCGCGGCGTCGGGCTCGAGCGCCCGCGCAATGGCGCGCACGGCGCGGGCGGCGCGCCGCTCGCCGCGCGAGCCTGGGAACACTTCGACGAAGTAGTAGATGACACAACCCATGGCCGGAAACGCCATGATGATGAACACCCACCAGTACGGTCGCCCCGTCTTCAGCACGTGGTAGGCAAAGCAGAACTGGATGAGTACAACGATGGCGCCGACGATCGGCATCGCGCCCCCTTTTTGTTTTGCCGGCACGATAGCAGAGCAGCCGCCGCGGCGGGAGCCGGCCGCGCGCACTTTGGCACACGCGCGCGGCGAATTACTCTAGGTAAAGGCTTGGATGCCGGTGATTGCGCGGCCGAGGATCAGCGCATGGATGTCGTGCGTGCCCTCGTAGGTATTGACGACCTCGAGGTTCACCACGTGTCGGATGATGCCGAACTCGTCCGAAATGCCGTTGCCGCCCAGCATATCGCGCGCTACGCGCGCGATATCGAGTGCCTTGCCGCAGGAATTTCTTTTCATGATGGAGGTGATCTCGACGGCCGCGGTCCCTTCGTCCTTCATTCTCCCGAGGCGCAGCACGCCTTGTAGCCCGAGCGTGATCTCGGTCTGCATGTCGGCGAGCTTCTTCTGAATGAGCTGGTTCGCGGCCAACGGGCGGCCGAACTGCTTTCGCTCGAGCACGTATTGCCGCGCGCGGTGCCAGCAGTCCTCGGCGGCGCCGAGCGCCCCCCAGGCAATGCCGTAGCGCGCGGAGTTGAGGCAGGTGAACGGGCCTTTGAGTCCGCGCACTTCGGGGAAAACATTTGCATCCGGACAGAAGGCGTTGTCCATCACGATCTCGCCGGTGATGGAGGTACGCAAACCTACTTTGCCGTGGATCTTCGGCGCCGAAAGGCCCGTCGTGCCTTTGTCGAGGACAAATCCGCGGATCTCACCCGACTCGTCCTTCGCCCACACCACGAACACGTCGGCGATCGGCGAATTCGAGATCCAGGTCTTGCTTCCGGTGAGCGCATAGCCGCCGGCCACTTTCTTCGCGCGCGTTTGCATCGAGCCGGGATCGGAGCCGTGGTTCGGCTCGGTGAGGCCGAAGCAGCCGATCCACTCGCCCGTGGCGAGCTTCGGCAGGTACTTCTTGCGCGTCGCCTCGGTGCCGAACTCGTAGATCGGCAGCATGACGAGCGAGGACTGGACGCTCATCATCGAGCGGTAGCCCGAGTCGACGCGCTCGACCTCGCGGGCGATGAGCCCATAGCTCAGGTAGCTCGCCCCTGGCCCGCCGTACTCGGGGGGAATCGTGGGCCCGAGCATGCCGAGGCTTCCCATCTCGCGGAAGATCGCCGGATCAGTGGCCTCATTGCGGAATGCTTCGAGCACGCGCGGCGCGAGCTTCCCTTGGCAGTAATCGTGCGCCGCGTCGCGCACCATGCGCTCGTCTTCGGTGAGCTGCTGGTCGAGGAGTAGCGGATCGCTCCAGTCGAATTCGGCTTTCGCTTTCTTGATCGGCGCGTTCATCACTGCCCCCTTTCGAGGATCACCGCGAGGCCTTGGCCGACGCCGATGCAAAGCGATACGGCAGCGTACTTTGCACCCGATTGCTGCATCTCGCGCGCCGTAGTGAGGGCAAGGCGGGCGCCGGAGGCGCCGAGCGGGTGGCCGATGGCGATGGCGCCGCCGTTCGGGTTGACACGCGGGTCCGTGAGGTCGACGCCCAGCAGCTTCAGGCAGCCAAGCACCTGGCTCGCGAACGCTTCGTTGATCTCGATGATGTCCATGTCCGAGAGCTTGAGTCCCGCGCGCTCGAGCGCCCGCGGGATGGCGTAAGCCGGACCGACGCCCATGACCCGCGGCTCGACGCCGGCGCTTGCCGCGGCGCGGATGCGCACGAGTGGTTTCTTGCCTTGCTTCTCGCCCCAATCACGGCTGCCGAGGACGAGCGCCGCCGCACCATCGTTCACGCCCGAGGCGTTGCCGGCGGTCACGACGCCGCCTTCGAAGAGCGGCTTCAGTCTTGCGAGCGCCTCCATCGTGCTGTCGCGGCGCGGATGCTCGTCCGCGCTCACCTGCTCGCCGGGCGCGTCCTTCTTCTTCGCGGGCAGGCTCACCGGCATGATCTCGCCGGCGTAGAAGCCCTCCTTTTCCGCCGTCGCGTACTTCTGCTGCGAGGAGAGCGCGAATTCATCCGACTGCTCGCGCGTGATGCCGAGGTCCTTCGCCACGTTGTCGCCGGTCTCGGGCATCGAGTGATTGCCGTATTGCTTGATGAATCTCGCGTTGGGAAAGCGCGTGCCGATCGTGGTGTCGTACAGCTTCACCTCGCGGCTGAAAGGCGTATCGGACTTGCTCATGACGTACGGCGCGCGGCTCATGCTCTCGACGCCGCCCGCGATGTACAGATCACCTTCGCCGCAGGTAATGGCCCGCGAGGCGTCGACCACCGCCTGCAGGCCGCTCGCGCACAGGCGGTTCACGGTGCAGCCGGGGGTCGTCGGCGGCAGCCCGGCGAGGAGCGCGGCGAAGCGCGCCACGTTGCGGTTGTCCTCGCCCGCCTGGTTGACGCAGCCGAGCACCACGTCGCTGATCTGCGCGGCGTCGATCTTGTTTCGCTTCACCACCTCCTTGATGACATCGCCGGCGAGATCGTCGGGGCGCAGTTGCGCGAGCTTGCCCGCGTGGCGCCCGATGGGGCTGCGCAGTCCGTCGTAGAGATAGGCGTCGAGCATTTCAGTTCTCCGGGGTAAGGAGCGATACGCCGAGGTGCGCGCGCCGGCGAAGCCAGGGGCTCGGCCGGTAGCGCGGCTCCTGATAGAGCTCGTGCATCGCTTGCAGAATGGCGAGGATTTTCTTCGCGCCGAGCGCATCGCCCATGGCAAGCGGGCCCTTCGGGTAGCCGAGGCCGAGGGTCACCGCGCGGTCGAGGTCTTCCGGCGTGGCGATGCGCATCTGCGCGATGTCGCAGCTGACGTTGACGATGTGCGCGACCACACGCTGCGCGACGAAGCCCGCTGAATCGTTGATGACGGACACGGGCACGCGGTCGGCGGCGAGGAGCGCATGCGCCGCATCGCGCACCTCGCGCTTGGTGACCGGCGTTGCCATCAGCGTGCGGCGCTTGGCAAAGCCGAAAAGCGGATCGACGGCCACCGTGCGCGTCGGGTCGAGCCCTTGCTCGAGCGCCGCGGCGGTGGCGTCGAGTCCGAGCGGTGCGATGAAGCAAACGGCGTCCGCCGTGGGTTTCAGCTCCGGGCGGGCGCCGAGCTCGATCAAGAGCTCCTTCAGCTCCGGCACCGCCCATACGGCGGCCGGCTTTGATCTTGGCGCGGGCGCTTCGCCGGGCATCTGCACCTCGGGCGAGTACGTGTACCAGCCGCGCTTCGTTTTTCGTCCATGGAGGCCGGCGGCGACGCGCGGCTCGACGATGAAAGACGGCTGGTACTTCGGCTCTTCGAAGTACTGGTGATACATCGACTTCATCACCGCGTGATTGACATCGAGGCCGACGAGGTCCATGAGCCCGAAAGGGCCGATGCGAAAGCCGGCAACATCGACGAGGATGCGGTCGATGCTCGCCGGATCGGCGATGCCTTCGGAAAGGATGCGAAGGGCCTCGGGCACGAACGCGCGCCCGGCGTGATTGACGACGAAGCCGGGCGTGTCCTTGCAGCGGATCGGTGCATGGCCGAAGCGCTTGGCAAGCTGCGTGAGCGCATCGCTCACCGACGGCTCGGTGAGAACGCCGTCCACCACCTCGACGATCTTCATCACCGGCACGGGGTTGAAAAAATGGTAGCCCGCGACCCGTCCGGGGCGCTTGCAGCCGGCCGCCATCGCGGTGACCGACAGCGACGAGGTGTTGCTCGCGAGAATGCAGTCCTCGCTGACCATCCCTTCCAGCTCGGAGAAAAGGGTGCGCTTTGCGCCCAGGTCCTCGACGATCGCTTCGATCACGAGGTGGCACGGTGACAGGGACTCGAGTCCGGTGACGACCTCGATGCGTCGCTTAATCGCCTCCGGGTCGTCGACGCGGCCTTTCTCGGCCAGTCGGGCGAGCGCCTGAGCGATTGAGTCCAGGCCGCGTTGTGCGGCGCCAGGCTGGGCATCGTAGATGAGCGTCCGTATCCCGCACTGTGCGAGCACCTGTGCGATGCCGCGGCCCATGGTGCCGCAGCCGGCGACGCCGGCCGTCAAATCACTGCGGGAGACATCGAGCATGAGGAGGGGCGGCTATTTTACCGGCGAGCGCTCGCTATAATCGCCGCCGAGGAGGAGGTCATGCGCGCAGTCGTCTTAGTCGCGCTCATCACGCTTGCGCTATCGGCGTCCGGGCAGTCTTTCCCGGCGAAGCCGATCAGTCTCATTTGCCCATGGCCGCCAGGCGGCACGACGGACACCCATTTGCGCAAATTCGCCGAGGTCGCCGCCAAGTACCTCGGTCAGCCGGTGGTGATCGACAACAAGCCCGGTGGCGGCGGCATGGTGGGACCGGCGCAGATGGCGCGGCTCGCAAAGCCCGACGGCTATACCGTCGCGCAGCTGCCCATCACCGCCTTTCGGCTGCCGCATCAGCGCCCGGTCGACTGGGATGCGCTCGCCGACTTCACCTACATCATCGGCATCACCGGCTACACGTTCGGCGTCGTGGTGCGCGCTGACAGCCCCTACAAGACGCTCGCCGAGCTCCTCGAGTACGCGCGGGCGAATCCCGGCCAGGTGTCCTACGCGACGCCCGGTACCGGCACCTCGCCTCACCTCCTGATGGAGGAGGTGGCGATGAAGGCCGGCGTGAAGATGCTGCACGTGCCGTACAAAGGCTATGCCGAAGGCGCCCAGGCGCTGCTCGGCGGCCACGTGATCGCGCATTCCGACTCCACCGGCTGGGGGCGCTTCGTCGACGCGGGTCAGATGCGGCTGCTCGTCACGTTCGGCGAGAAACGCACGAAGTGGAACGCGCCGACGGCAAGAGAGCTTGGCTACGACGTCGTCTCCTATTCGCCCTACGGTATCGTCGGGCCCAAGGGCATGGACGCGGCGGTAGTGCGGAAGCTGCACGACGCGTTCAAGCGCGCGCTCGATGACCCCGAGCACCTTAAGACGCTTGCAAGCCTGGATCAGGTCTACTGGTACAAGTCGAGCGCCGAATACGCACGCTGGGCCGCCGAGACGCTCGCCGCCGAACGTGCGACCATAGAGCGACTCGGCCTCGCTGGAAAACAGAACTAGATGGGGGAACGCTCATGAAGTACCGCAAGATCCTCCTTGCCTATAACGGCACCCACGAGGGCAAACGTGCGCTCCTCGAGTGCGCCGACCTCGCGAGCTTCCTCGGCGCGCAGACGCATCTCCTTGCCGTCGCAAGCATGCCGCCGAGCCTCTTCCTCACCGAGGGCTTCGTGCCCGAAGAGCTTCTTGAAGAGGAGAAGAAACGCACGCAGAGCGTGCTTGATGAAGGCATCCGCACACTGCGCGAGCGCGGCTTCAACGCGAGCGGCCAGCTCGCGGTCGGCGAGCCAGTGGAAGAAATCTGTCGCTTCGCGAAGAGCCTCGGCGTCGACCTGATCGTCGTCGGCCACAACCAGAAGACGTCATTCGCGGCGCGCTGGTGGAAAGGCTCGGTCGGCGCCACGCTCCTCGACTACGCACCCTGCAGCCTTCTCATCGCCCTCTCGAAGACCTAATGCTCAAAGGCAGGCTGGAAGACGACCGGATGCTCACCGGTCGGGGGAAGTACGTTTCCGATTGGAATCTGCCAAATCAGACGTACGGCCATTTTCTGCGTTCCGATCGGGCGCATGCCGAGATCATCGCGCTCGACTCGAGCGCGGCGCTCGCCCATCCGGGCGTCATCGCCGTCGTCACCGGCGACGATATTCGCGCCGCGCTCGCGTCGCTGCCCTGCGCCCTCCCGGTCAAGGGCCGCGGCGGCATGGAGCTCATCCATCCCGGGCGCCCGGCGCTCGCGCAGGGGCGCGTGCGCTTCGCGGGCGAGCCGCTCGCCCTGGTGCTCGCCGAGAGCGCCGTCGCGGCGGCCGATGCGGCCGAGCTGATCGCGATCGAATATCGCGACCGTCCCGTCGTGGTGAGCAGCGCCGATGCGCTGAAGCCGGGTGCGCCGCTCGTCCACGATGGCGTCCCGGGCAACCTGGTCCTCGATTACGAGTCGGGCGACGACGCCGGCTCGCAGCGCGCCTTCGCGAGCGCCGCGCGCACCGTAGAGCTCGAGGTAGAAATCTCGCGCGTCGTCGGCAACCCGATGGAGCCCCGCGCCTGTCTCGCCCATTGGGAGCCGAAGAGCGAGCAATACCATCTTTACGCGTGCACGCAGGGCGCGGCGATCATGCGCAATCAGCTCTCCGCGGTGCTCGGCGTGCCGCCGGAAAAAATCCGCGTCATCGCCGAGGAGGTGGGCGGTGGCTTCGGCGTGCGCTTCAACGTCTATCCCGAATACTGCGTGGCGCTCTTTGCAGCGAAGAAGCTCGGCCGGCCGGTGAAATGGACCGGCACGCGAAGCGAGGTGTTCCTCGCCGACGAGCAGGCGCGCGGCGTGCGCGCGCGCGGCGCGCTCGCGCTCGATGGCAACGCGCGCATCGTCGGCATGCGCTTCGACATGCTGGCGGATCTCGGTGCCTATCTCGCGCCGACCGGTCCGTTCATCAATACGATCGGCATCGTCAACTGCCTCTCGGGCGTATACGACGTCCCCGCCACCTATGCGCGTATCCGGCTTGGGTTGACGAACACCGCGCCAATGGCCGCGTATCGCGGCGCCGGGCGGCCGATCATGTCGTACGCGCTCGAGCGGCTGGTCGAGCACGCGGCGCGCGAGCTCGGCATGGATGCCGCGGAATTTCGGCGGCGGAACTTCATCCGAAATTTTCCATACAAGATCGCGGCCGGGTTCGAATACGACTCGGGCGATTTCGAAGGCGTCATGAACCAGGCGCTCGCCGCCGCGGACTGGGCCGGGTTCGAGCGCCGCAGGAGCGACGCGGCGCGCCGCGGGCGCTTGCGCGGCCGCGGCATGTCCACCTATATCGAGGCGACGGGCGCGGGCTTCGCGCCGCAGGACCAGATCGAGATGCGCTGGGGCGCTGAGGGCACGCTCACGCTTTATGCGCCGACGCACAATCACGGTCAAGGGCATGAGACCACGTATGCGCAGCTCGTCTCGGGCGTGCTCGGCATCGCGATGGAGAAGATTCGCCTGCGCACCGCGGGGTCCGAGTTCTATCTTACGGGCAATGCCACCGGCGGCTCGCGCTCGCTCCTCGCGGTGGGCGGCGTCATCTACCTCGGCGCTCAGGAACTGGTGAAGAAAGGCCTGGCGCTCGCCGCCGAGGCGCTCGAGGCCGCGGCAGCGGACATCGAGTTCGCGAACGGCGAATACCGCATCAAAGGCACGGACCGGCGCATTTCGATACAGAGCCTCGCGGCAAAGCATCCAGGAGCGCTGGATCTCGCGTACGCGAACAAGTTCGGCTCGTGTTTTCCGAACGGCTGCCACATTGCCGAGGTGGAGATTGCGCCTGAGACGGGAGAGGCCGAGGTGGTTTCCTACGTGGCTTGCGACGACGCGGGAAACATCATCAATCACCAGATTGTCGAGGGACAGGTTCAAGGCGGCCTTGCGCAGGGCGCGGGTCAGGTGTTCAACGAGGTCGCGGTGTACGACGACGCCGGGCAACTCCTGACCGGCAGCTTCATGGACTATGCGATGCCGAGGCCGGGCGGCGTCAACGGCTTGCGGATTCTCGAGCACCCGGTGCCGACGAAGCTGAATCCCCTGGGCGCAAAAGGCGTGGGCGAAGCGGGCGTTACGGGGTCGATGCCGGCACTCATGAACGCCGTCGTCGATGCGCTACGTCAAGCCGGCATCGCGTATTTCGAGATGCCGGCGACGCCGCGACGCCTATGGGAGACCCTCCAGGCGGCGCATCGCAGCGCGGCGTAGAGCGCGCGAGACTCGCGCGCATGAATATGCGGCAGTCGTCGCAGCTTGCGCTGCGCGCGGTGCGCGCGTGGAGCGCGGACTATGCGCCCAGCATGGGCGCCGCGCTTTCCTACTACGCGCTCTTTTCACTCGCGCCGCTGCTCCTCATCGTCATCGGCTTCGCCGGCTATTTCTTAGGCGAGCAGGCGGCGCGCGGCGAAATCTACGGCGAGATCGCCACGCTCATCGGGCCGGACGGCGCGCGTGCGATCGAGGGTCTGGTCGCTGCGGCACGAAAGCCCGAAAGCGGCATCCTCGCGATGATCATCGGTACGCTGCTCCTCATCACCGGTGCCTCGAGCGTCTTCGGCGAATTGCAAAATGCCCTCGACCGCATCTGGCGCGCCCCCGCGCAGGCGCAGGCGAAAGGCTGGTGGACGCTGATCCGCACGCGGGTGCTCTCCTTCGGCATGATCCTCGGCATCGCCTTTCTGCTCATGGTGTCGCTCGTCGCGAGCGCGGTGATTTCCGCCCTTGGCGAATGGTGGGGATTACACGTCTTCGACGCGCTGCTCAGCTTTGCGCTCGTCACCGTGCTTTTCGCGATGATCTACAAGATCCTGCCGCGGGTGCGCATCGCGTGGGGTGACGTGTGGGTCGGCGCGGCGGTGACTTCAGCGCTTTTCGCGCTCGGCAAGTGGGCGATCGGGCTCTACCTCGGGAAGTCGAGCGTCGGCTCGGCCTTCGGCGCCGCGGGCTCGCTCGTGGTCGTGATGGTGTGGGTTTACTATTCGGCGCAGATTTTTCTCCTGGGCGCTGAATTCGCGCGGCTTTACGCCGAAGAGCGCGGCTCGCGCGCCGCGCCGGCCGAGCGCGTGGCGCGCGTGATCCGCGTGCAGCCCGCCGCGAATTCGCCGATCACGAGGGGCGTGGCTGCGGGCAAAACGATCGTCAAGCTTGGCGCGGCCCTTGCTCTAGGTGTCGGAGCGAGCATTGGCCTCAATCTCTTGAGGCGGCGCTAAACTAGGAGCGCTCATGAAGCAGGACGAAGACCCGCCGCCGCGCAGGCCCTCGAGCTGGAGTGCGGCGATCGCACAACTTCCGGGTTTCCCGGAAGAAGCGAAGCCCAAGCTGCCGCCGATCGCCGACGGCAAGGCGCGCGCCGTCTCCTCGGGAATGTCCGACGACGACGACGCGGAGCCCGCAAGCCGCACCTAGCGGCGCACCGGCGTAATAAGATGCAGCGCATTCGGGCTCGGCGCCCGAATGGCACGCATGCGCATTCTCACGACCCATGTCGGCAGCTTGATCCGGCCGCCGGCGCTCCTCGAATTCATCCGCGCTCGCCAAAACCGCGCCGCCTACGACCGCGCCGCGTACGAACGCTGCCTCGCCGATTCGGTGAAGGAGGTGGTACGCCGGCAGGTCGAGATCGGCGTCGATATTCCAAGCGACGGCGAATTCGGGAAAAGCATCAGCTGGTCGCAGTACGCGCTCGAGCGACTGTCGGGCTTCGAGCGCCGGCCGGTCGCGGCTGGCACGAATCCGTTCTCGCGCGGTGCCGATCGTGCGCGGTTCGCGGAGTTCTACGCCGAGCTCGATCGGGCCGAAGGGCCGCCGGCCAGCGCCGGCGCAAGCGGCGCGCTCGCGGTGTGCGTCGGTGCCATCGCATACACCGGCCACGAAGAGCTGCAACGCGATATCGCCAACTTCAAGGCGGCGCTCGCGGCGGCCGGCGCCACGCAGGGTTTCCTACCGGTGGCGGCACCGGCGAGCGTAATACCGGATCGCAAAAACGAGTATTACACGAGCGATGAAGAATGCGTACGCGCGATCGGCCGTGCCATGCGCAGCGAATACCGCGCAATCGTCGAGGCCGGGCTCCTACTGCAGCTCGACGATGCGCGCTTCGCGGTCACCTACGATCGCATGGTGCCGCCGGCGACGCTCGCCGATTACCGCCGCTGGGTCGAGATGCACGTCGAGGTGCTGAACGAGGCGCTGCAGGGCATTCCAGAGGAGCGCGTGCGCTATCACGTCTGCTGGGGCAGCTGGCCGGGCCCGCATACCACCGACGTGGCGCTCGCGGAGGTCGTCGATCTCGTCTTGAAGGTGAAGGCCGGCGCCTATCTCATCGAGGGCGCGAATCCGCGACACGAGCACGAGTGGCGCGTATGGGAAAAGGCGAAGCTACCGCGCGGCCGTAAGCTCGTTCCGGGCGTCATCAGTCACGCGACCAACATCGTCGAGCACCCGCAGCTCGTCGCCGAGCGTCTGGTGCGCATCGGCCGCCTCGTCGGGCCCGAAAACATCATGGCAGGCAGCGACTGCGGTTTCGCCCAGGGGCCGTTCCACCGGCGCGTACATCCTTCCATCATGTGGGCGAAGCTCGAAGCGCTGGTGGCGGGCGCGCGGCTCGCCGCTGAGCAGCTTTCCTGAGGAGACACGATGAATCATGTGTACAAGACCATCGAGCTCACCGGCTCGTCCTCCGACGGCCTCGAAGAGGCCATTTCGAACGCCATAGCGAAGGCGTCGAAGACCGTGCACAACCTGCGCTGGTTCCAGGTGCTCGACACGCGGGGCGAGATCGAAGGCGGCCGCGTCGCGCACTGGCAGGTGACGATGAAGGTCGGCTTTACACTCGACTAATCGGCGAGCGGGCGCCGGGTTGCCCCGCGGGTAACCCGGCGCCTGATACTGAATACGGCTACTTCTGCTTGCTCGAGCCGCTGCTCGCGTTTTGCTGCTTGTCCTTACTGCCGGACACCTTGTCCTTCACGTCCTTCATGTCCTTCTTCGTCATGACGGTCAGGTACTCGGTGCGCGACAACTTGCCGTCGCCGTTCTTGTCGGCGTCCTTGAAATGCTTGACGAGATACGGGTTCTTCGCGGCTTCGGTCCGCGAGAGAGAGCCGTCATGGTTGGCGTCGAGCTTGTTGAAACCCGGATCGCTCTTCGCTTTATCGGCGGCCAGCGCAGCGCTCGTGGCGAGCGCGAATGCCGAGACGCTTAAGATCAACGCTTTCGTGACTTGCATAAGACCTCCATTCGCTTAGTGAAATGCTAACGGAGGCCCTGCAAGAGACGCGCCCGACCCTTCTAGTAGCGCGGGGTGGCGCCGCAGTTCACGAGGTCCTGGTCGGACATTACCGGTTTGATGACGCAGGCGCCGTTCGGCTGCGGAAGCGGCGGCATTGCCATGGGTATGCGCGCGCGCACCAGGGTGGCGGCCGCAGGCGCGGCGCTCGCGGACTTGGTGGCCGGCGCTTCGACCGGCGCGATGCGTGGCGTCTGCGGCTCAACTAGCTGTAAGCCAGGCTTCGGCGCCTCAGGCACGGCCAGAGGTGCTGGCGCCGGTACTGGTGCTGGGTCGGCAACGGCGGCCGTCGCCGCAGCGGGTGAAGGTGTCATATCGGGGGCAGCTGCGGGAGCGCTGGCGGCCGGGGCGGGCGGCTGAGAATCGGTCGATACCGCTGGCAGCTCGGCAGGCACTGGCGCTGCGGGCGCTTGCGCTTCTGCCGGCGCTGCGGGCGGTGTGTCGATCATCTTTTGCAGGGCTTGCGGCTCGGCGGCGGGTGCCGCGGCGGCGATGGCCATCGGCTGCCCGACGAACGAGACGTTGTCACGCTCGAGGTCGTATTGCAGAACGAGCGTCGTCGCGCCGGCTTCCAGCGCGAAGACCGGTTTGCCCGGGCCCGCCAACACCTGTGACTTGAGCACTTCATCGCGAATCGCCGGGCGCACTTGCACCGGCCTGCCATTCGTGAGGTTCACGAGCGCCTGATACACGACGCGGCTATTGGCATCCGTGGGCAGTGCGAGCTTCGCTCGCAGCTCCGGCTGCACGACCACGTCTTCGCTGATAAGGAGTGGCGCCGCGCCGGTGATGAACGCGCTTGCGATATAGGAGCGCGCCTGCTGCTCGGTGGTCTTTGCCGCGGGTTGCTGCGCCATCGCCGGGCTCGCGGCGAGCATGGCGGCGAGGAGGGTGGTTTTGATTATTCTCATGAGCTGCACGATAGCGCAGAACAGCCCGCCTTGTATCGGGCCCATTCCGGCCGGCGCGCGGCAAATTCCTCATTCTCGGGCTGTTCGTCGTACGGCCGCTGCAGGCAGTGCATCAACCGCTCGAGAAGCGAGCCGTCTCCCGCCTCGAGCGCATCGATCGCGTGCTGCGCCAGGTAATTGCGGAACACGTACTTCGGGTTCGTCTTTTCCATCCGTCGGACGCGGAGCGGATCCTCGATCCGCGCGCGATCGGCATAGCGACGAAGCCAGGCGAGGAGCTGCGCATGGCTTGCCGTCGCATCGTAAAAGGCGGCCGCGAGCGGGGCGAGGAGCGCCTCGTCGCTGCCTCCGAGCGGCATGGCCGCGAGGCGCCGCAAGAAAAGCGTGAAGTCCGTCTCAGTCTCCATCAGAGTCGTGAGCAAGTCGCGCGCGAGTTCGTCGTCGCCGCTCTGCGTCGTGGCGAGGCCGAGCTTCGCCGCGAGCGCCCGGTTCCACGCTTGGTTGAATGTCTCGGCGTAGACGTTGAGAGCTTCCTCGAGCACGGCGCGCTCGACGAGCGGCAGGAGCGCTTCCGCGAGCCGCGCCAAGTTCCATTGCGCGATGCCCGGCTGGTTGCCGTAGCAGTAGCGCTGGGTCTGCGCGTCCGTGGTGTTGGGCGTCCACATCGGGTCGTAGCCTTCGAGCCAGCCATACGGGCCGTAGTCGATCGTCACGCCAAGGATCGACATGTTGTCCGTATTCATGACGCCGTGTACGAAGCCAAGGCGCATCCAATCCACCATGAGGAGCGCAGTGCGCCGGCAAAGCTCCTCGAAGAAGCCTGCGTAGGTATGGCCGGGATAGTGATGCCGGATGACGTAGTCGGCGAGCGCGCGAAGTGCGTCCATCTCGCTATTCGCCGCCAAGATCTGAAAGTTGCCGAAGCGCACAAACGACGGTGCGACGCGACAGACGATGGCGCCTGGCTCCGCGGCCGGGTGGCCGTCGTAGAACATGTCGCGAATCACCGCTTCACCCGTGCCGACGAGCGAGACGGCGCGCGTCGTCGGCACACCCAGATGGAACATCGCTTCGCTGCACATGAACTCACGCACGGACGAGCGCAGGACGGCGCGCCCATCCGCGGTGCGCGAGTAGGGCGTCTTGCCGGCGCCCTTCAGTTGCAGCTCCTGGCGCGAGCCGTCGCTCGCGATGAGTTCGCCGAGCGTGATCGCCCGGCCGTCGCCCAGCTGGCCCGCCCAATGGCCGAATTGATGGCCGCCGTAGCGGGCGGCGTAGGGCCGCATGCCGCGCTGGACGCGATTGCCGGCGAGGATCTCGAGCGCATCGCTCCCCGGGCGCGCGAGTCCGAGGAAAGCCGCCATGGGGTCAGACCAAGCGAGCAAACGCGGCGCGGCGACCGGTGTCGGCTCGACCCTCGTGTAGCACGCGTTCGGGACCTGCCGCGGCACATTGACGAGCACCGGATCGGCCGGCAGCGAATCGACGAACGTGTTCTCGAAGCGCGCCTCGGCCAGATCGACCGGCGCGGCATTCG
>JBHELS010000016.1:0-6698 GCA_046263015.1 Burkholderiales bacterium
CGCGACGAGCGCGCGGTTGACGGCGTGATTCACCTGCGTGAAATCGGTCGGACGGAAATGAAGCCGCAGCGCGAACTCCGGCAGCGCGTAGTAGAGATCGCTTTGCGCCGGGTGGAAAGCTTGCGCGGTCTCGGGACCACCGGGCTGGAGCCAGACATGGATGCCATGGCGCTCAGCGAAGGCGCGCAGCGCCGCGTGGTCCTCGTCGGTGAGCGGTTCGAGGTGCCGGAAGACGAGCGCCGTGGCGTTGTCGGCGACCGCCACTTCGATTTGCGGCAGACGTGTGCGCACCGAGAGCGATTCGACCAGCTCCTTTAGCGGCACGATGAGGGCAGAGACGTGCGCCGGCAGCACGGTGCATTCGCGCAAATCCGCGACGTAGGACGAGCGGCGCTCGCGAAAGCCGACCAGCACGCCGCCCTTCTTCGGCACGCGCCGCACCGAAAGCCGCGCGCGGTGACGATAGCCCCACTCGGGACCGCCGAGCGCCGGCAGAACGCGCTCGGGCGCCACTTTGCCGATGCGCGCCAGGTTCTGCACGACCCAGTCTTCCTTCGCCGCGAGCTGGGCGCCGAGGCTCGCGTGCTGCGTGACGCAGCCGCCGCAGAGGCCGAAATGCGGGCAACGCGCCGCGCGGCGCTCGGCGGACGAGCGCTCGATCTCGAGCACGCGGGCGAGCTCGTGCCTGCGCTTGCGCACGACGAGCGCGATGCGCGCGCGCTCGCCCGGTAGCGCGCCTTCGACGAACAGCACCTTGCCGTCCGGCTTTCGCGCAACGCCGCGACCTTCGGCGTCGAGCGCGCTGATCTCGACCGTCAGCTCTTCCAGAGCGAGAGGAACTCTTGCCAGTGCGGCAGGTTCTGGCGGACGAGGAAGGTACGCAGGAGGTCGAGCTCGCGATCGTATTGCTCGCGGCTGAGCGCGCAGCGCATGAGCTGGAAGCGCAAATACAGGAGATAAGTGTTGGCGCAGTCGGTCTCGCAATAGTCACGGATCGCCGCAATCGCGCCGCCGCGGTAGCTTTCCCAGACGGCGGCGCCGCCCACGCCGAGCTTCCCCGGGAAGCCCGAGAGCTTGGCGAGCTCATCGAGCGGCGAGCCGCGGCTGCCATAGACCGACAGGACATCCATCAGGTCGACGTGCCGGTCGTGGAAGCGGTTGATGTAGTTCGCCCACTTCGAGTCCTTGTTGTCCTGCCCGGTGTCCCAGAAGCAGGCGGCGGCGACGCCGTGGATCAGGCCGCGCGCGATCAGCACCGGCAGGTCGAAGTTGCGGCCGTTCCACGAGACGATCTGCGGCACGTACTTGTTGATCCCCTCGAAGAAGCGCTGGATCGCGATGTCCTCGGCCACCTCCGGCTCGCCGATCGAAAAGACCCGCACCTCCTCGCCGTGGCGTAGCACGCAGGAGATGACGACGACACGGTGCAGATGCGGCGGCAGAAAGTCGCTCGTCGAGACCGTGCGCCGCTTCTGGAACGCGACCTCGGCGACTTCCACATCGGGCAGCTCTTCGGGCAGATCGTAGAGACGCCGGATGCCCGCGACGTCCGGGATGGTCTCGATGTCGAAGGCGAGAACCGGCGTCATCGCTCAGTCGGGAAAGACGCCGGTCGTGAGGTAGCGGTCGCCCCGGTCGCAGACGATGGCGACGATCACCGCGTTTTTCAGCTCGCGCGAGACGCGAAGCGCGACATGCATCGCGCCGCCCGAGGAGATGCCGGCGAAGATGCCTTCCTCGCGCGCGAGGCGCCGCGTCATCTCCTCGGCTTCGGCCTGGCTCACCGACTCCAGGCGATCGACGCGCTGCGGGTCGTAGATCTTCGGCAGATACGCTTGCGGCCACTTGCGGATGCCGGGGATCTGGGATCCTTCGGCGGGCTGGCAGCCGATCACCTCGATGCGCGCATTTTTCTCCTTGAGGAAGCGCGAGCAGCCCATGATGGTGCCGGTCGTCCCCATGCTGGAAACGAAGTGCGTGATGCGACCTTCGGTATCGCGCCAGATCTCGGGGCCGGTCGTCTCGTAATGCACGAGCGGGTTCGCCGGATTCGCGAACTGGTCGAGCATCGTGCCCTTGCCGTCGCGCACCATCTTCTCCGCGAGGTCGCGCGCGCCTTCCATGCCACCTTTCTGCGGCGTGAGGACGATCTCGGCGCCGAAGGCGCGCATCGTCTGGCGCCGCTCGGCCGAGAGGTGCTCCGGCATGATGAGGATCATGCGATAGCCGCGCGTCGCCGCCGCCATGGCGAGCGCGATGCCGGTGTTGCCGGAGGTCGGCTCGATCAGCGTGTCGCCCGGCTTGATGCGGCCTTCGCGCTCGGCTTGGCGGATCATCGCGATCGCCGGCCGGTCCTTCACCGACCCGGCGGGATTGTTGCCCTCGAGCTTCGCAAGGAGGACGTTGCGGTTCTTTGTGTTCTCGGGGCCGGGCAGCCGCTGCAGTCGCACGAGCGGCGTGTTGCCGATGAAATCTTCCAGAGTGCTTTTCATTTCGTCTGCAGCTCCTTTACGTACGCGGCCACGCCCTGCTCGACGGTCATGAACTCGCCCGGGTAACCCGCTTCGCGAAGTCGCGTCAGATCCGCTTCGGTGAAGCTCTGGTATTTGCCAACGAGCTCGGGCGGAAAGGGCACGTACTCGATCAGCCGCTTCGCCACGATGTCGTGCAGCGTCGCCTGCGTGCCGTGCACCGCGTTGATCACCGCGCAGGCGAGGCGATTGAAGCTCTGCCCCCGGCCCGTGCCGCAATTGAAGAGTCCCGAGACGGTGCGCCGCTCGAGGAGCCAGAGGTTCACCGCGACGACGTCGTCGACATAGATGAAATCGCGCCGCTGCTCGCCGTCGCGATAGCCGTCCGATCCGGCGAAGAGCTTTACCCGTCCCTCGGCGAGGAGCTGCTCGTAGGCGTGAAACGCCACGGAGGCCATGCGGCCCTTATGCCACTCGTTGGGCCCATAGACGTTGAAGTAGCGAAGGCCGGCAATTTGCGCGTTACGCTGCGCGAGGCGGCTCCGCACCACCTGGTCGAAGAGGAACTTCGAGTAGCCGTAGATGTTGAGCGGCCGCTCGCAGCCGCGCTCCTCGCGATAGTGCGGCCCCGCGCCATAGACCGAGGCGGAGGAGGCGTAGATGAAAGGAATCTCTTCCTCCTGGCACCAGTCGAGTAGCCGCCGCGAGTAGGCGTAGTTGTTCTCCATCATGTAGCGGCCGTCGCGCTCGAGGGTATCGGAGCACGCCCCCTGGTGGAACACCGCTTCGATCGAGCCCTCGAGCGAGGCGAGGCGGCTCGCGAGGCTCGCCTGGTCGACGTAATCGGCGATCTCGCAGTCGACCAGGTTCCGGAACTTCTCGCCGTGGGCGAGGTTGTCGACAGCGACGATCTCGGAGACGCCGCGGCGGTTGAGCCCGCGCACGAGCCGCGAGCCGATGAACCCGGCAGCGCCGGTGACGATGTAGTAGTTCATGGGGCGCCGAACAATTCCTCGTAACTCGCGACCGCGGTGCCGAGCTTGCCGACGACGATGCCGGCGGCGCGGTTGGCGGTGCGCATCGCTGCTTCCAGGCTCTGCGCCGCGGCGAGCATCACCGCGAGCGTGGCGATCACCGTGTCGCCGGCGCCGGTGACGTCGAACACTTCGCGCGCCTCGGTCTTGATATGGAGCTTCTTGCCGGGGCGAAAGAGCGTCATGCCCTCCTCGCCGCGCGTGACGAGCAGCGCTTCCAGGCCGAGCGTGCGGCGCAGGCTTTCCGCGCGCCGCGCCATATCCGGCTCGTCCTGCCAGGTGCCCACCACCTCGCGCAGCTCCGCACGGTTCGGCGTGATGACCGAAGCGCCGCGGTAGCGCGAATAATCGTCTCCCTTGGGATCGACCAGCACGCGCTTTTTCGCGCGTCGCGCGAGCTGGATCATCTGCCGGATGTGCGTCATGCCGCCCTTGCCGTAATCGGAGAGCACCACGAGGTCGCACTCGGGCAGCGCCCTGCGGTATTGCGTGAGCTTCGAGGCGAGCACTTCGCGCGAGGGCGTGCGCTCGAAATCGAGCCGCACGAGCTGCTGCTGGCGGCCGATGACGCGCAGCTTCTCGGTGGTGCGAACCGAGCGGTCGTGCTGCAGCGCCGCCTCGACCCCGCGCTCCTTCAGAAGCTTGGCGAGCAGCCGTCCGGCGTCGTCGTTCCCGACGACCGAGAGAAGCCGCGTTTTCGCGCCGAGCGCGGCGCAGTTGTGCGCGACATTCGCCGCGCCCCCCAGGCGCAGGTCCTCCTTCTTCTCGTTCACGAGCACGACCGGCACGGGCGCGTCGGGCGAGATGCGCGATACGTCGCCGTACCAGTACCGGTCGAGCATCACGTCGCCCACCACCAGCACGCGCGCCTTGGAAGTGTGCGGCGCTTTCACTCGCTTGTGCATCGCTTTATGGCTTTCTCCCTATCGGGTAGTACTCGAGCCCCTGCGCCCGCAAGGCCGTCGGATCGTAGAGATTGCGGCCATCGAAAACCGCCGGCGTCTTGAGCGCCCGCTTGATCGCGGCGAAGTCCGGGCTCCTGAATTCCTGCCATTCCGTGACGATCGCAAGCGCGTCCGCGCCTTCGAGCGCTGCCATCGCATTTTCGACGATGATGACCGCGCCGCGCCCGGCAAAGAGGCGCCTCGCCTCGGCGCCGGCCGCGGGGTCATACGCGCGTACGCTCGCCCCTGCGGCGAGCAGATCGTCGATGAGCGCGAGGCTCGGCGCCTCGCGCATGTCGTCGGTATTCGCCTTGAAGGCGAGTCCCCACAGGGCGATCACCCTGCCGCGCAGCTTGCCGTCGAAGCGCGCGCGCACCTTGTGCCCGAGAACGTGTTTTTGCGCCTCGTTCACGTCTTCGACCGCGGTAACCACGCGCAGCGGCGCGCCGGCCTCGGTGGCGGTGCGCTGGAGCGCCTTGACGTCCTTGGGAAAGCACGAGCCGCCAAAGCCCGCGCCCGCGTAAAGGAACTGGTAGCCGATGCGCGGATCGGAGCCGATGCCGCGCCGCACTTCCTCGATATCGGCGCCGATCGCTTCGGCGAGGTTGGCGATTTCGTTCATGAAAGAGATGCGGGTCGCAAGCATCGCATTCGCCGCGTACTTGGTGAGCTCGGCCGAGCGCACGCTCATGACGATGACGCGCTCGCGGTTGCGCTGGAACGGCGCGTAGAGCTGCCGCAGGAGCGCAATGGCACGCGGGTCGTCGGAGCCGACGATGATGCGGTCGGGGCGCATGAAGTCCTCGACCGCCGCCCCTTCCTTCAGGAACTCGGGGTTCGAGACGACGGTGAAATCATTGCCGAGATGGCGCTTCTTCTGCTCCTCGATGATCGCGTGCTTCACCTTGTCGGCGGTGCCCACCGGCACGGTGGACTTCGTCACCACGACCTTGTAGCCGTCCATGTAGCGGCCGATGGCGCGCGCCGCGGCGATGACGTGCTGCAGATCGGCCGAGCCGTCCTCGCCGGGCGGCGTGCCCACCGCGATCAACTGCAGCTCGCCGTGCGCGACGCTCGCCGCCACGTCGGTGGAAAAGCGCAGCCGCCCCGCGGCTTCGTTACGCCTGACGATCGGTTCGAGGCCCGGCTCGAAGATCGGAATCTCACCCGCGTTCAGGCGCCCGATCTTCTTTTCATCGAGGTCGAGGCAGAAGACATGGTTGCCCGCGTCTGCGAGGCAGGCGCCGGTGACGAGGCCGACATAGCCGGTTCCAATGACGGTGACATTCATGCCGAGCGCCTAGTGCGAGTCATGGAGTGAGGTCGAATTCCTCAGTGCGCCGCGGCGGGTAGGTCTCCCAGCCGCCGCAAGCCGGGCAGCGCCAGTAGAACTGGCGCGCCTTGAAGCCGCAGGTCTCGCAGCGATAGCGTGCGAGGCGCCGCGTGTGCCCGTGCACGAGGTTGCGCACGAGCTCAAGGTCACGGCGCTTATCGGGGGAGGCGGCGGCGATGATCTGCGCTTCGAGCAGCCGGTCGAGGCCAAGGAGCGTCGGGTTGCGGCGCAGCTCATCGCGCACCAGCCGGTACGCCTCCTCGTGCCCCTTCGCTTCGAGCGTGTGCTGGAAGACCGCGTCCAGGAGATCGAGCGAGGGGTAGCGCTCGAGATAGCCGCCGAGGAGCCGCAGCCCCTCCTCCGCGCGGCCGGCGTCGCGGTGCGCGTCGTAGAGGCGCTCGGCGGCAAGCGCCAGGTAGGCCGGGTTTTGCGACTCGATCCTCTTCCAGTGCTCGATGGCGCGCTCGCGGTTCGCGCCGAGGCTCTCGAGGTCGCCGAGGAGCAGGCTCGCGCGCACGCATTTGCGATTCGCGTCGAGCGCCGCCTCGAGGTGCTTGCGCGCGCCGTCGGGACGCGAGCTTGTCATCTCCGAGGCGGCGAGCTCGCAGTGATACTGCGCGCTCACGCGCGGATCGGCGCCGATCTCGCGCGCAAGCGCGACGGCGCGGCTCCAGTCCTTCTCCTGCTCGTAGATCTCGAGGAGATGCGTGCGCGCACTGCGCGCCTGCGGGCTCTTCTCGAGCTTGGTGAACACTTGCTCGGCACGATCGAGGATCCCGGCCTTCAGATAGTCCTGCCCGAGCTCCGCAAGCGCGATCACCTTCTGATCCTCGGGGAGATGGGCGCGCTCAAGCAGATTCTCGTGCATGCGAATGGCGCGATCGTATTCGCCGCGGCGGCGAAAGAGGCTCCCGAG
>JBHELS010000017.1:0-5401 GCA_046263015.1 Burkholderiales bacterium
TCGTCGCGCTCGGCATCAGCAGTGCCCGCCGCTCGAGCGTCTTGCCGCAAACCCCGACGATCGCCGAAGCGGCGCTGCCAGGATTCGAGTTCACCTTTTGGAATGGCGTCTGGGCGCCGGCCGGCACGCCGTCCGAGATCATCGAACAGGTGTCGCGCGATCTCGCGCACATCGTCGCGGCCGCGGAAGTGAGCGAGCGGCTCGAGCGCCTTGGCGCCGAGCCCATGGCGATGACGCCGCCCGAGTTCGCGCGCTTCGTGCGTCGCGAGATCGAAAATGCGGAACGCATCGCCCGCGTCGCTGGCATCAAGGCACAATGAACTGCAGCAGGGAGATCGCATGAGCGTTGCCCGCCATCCCCGTCCGGCCGAGGTCGCGCCCCTCTCGCTCGAGGAAATCGCCGCGCGCTACGTCGCGCGCTTTCGCGATCGCAAAGCCGACTGGGCGGCCTTCGAAGACGCGAAAATCGAGGGCTACAAGCGCGCACAGCATCGCTTCATCGGCGCCGGCGGCTCGGGCAAACACGCCGACGTCACAGTCATCCCACCGCGCGGCTTCACGCTCTCCATCATGTATGTCGAGCCGGGCCAGGGAAATGCGGCGCACACGCATGAAGTCGAAGAAGTGTTTTTCGTCCTGCAGGGCTATCTCACGGCGTTTATCGAGGACGACAGCGGCCGCCGGCTCGACATCCGTCTCGGTCCCTGGGAATGCATCGCCTGCCCGCCCGGCGTCATCCACGGCTATGTCAACGCGAGCCTCGAGCCCGTGTACTTCCAGGTCATGCTCGGGCGCGCGCGCCCTGAGACTATGGGCTATGCCGACGAGGACCTCTACAAGCGCCGCGAGGCGCACCTGAAATGAGGATCCGTCTCAGGCGCAATTGTTTGCTGGCCACGGCCCTCTGCTCCGCCGAGATCGCGCTCGCGCAATCCCGTGGGTGGGAGCTAGATTAGGAACGGCGCTCGAGCCGGTAGCGCAGGACGTGATTGCCGTGCGTCGCGGCGCTTTTGCCAAGGCCGATCCAGCCTCGTTCGGAGAGCACCGCTTCACCGCGGCGTAGCCGCAGCTCGCGCTCGCTGCCGTCGGCCATGACGAAGGTTCCGTTCGTCGACTGATCGGCGACGAAGAACGCGCCATCGCGACTGTAGATGCGGGCGTGCAGGCGAGAAGCGTGCTCGGTGGCGACGACGACGTCGTTGCCCGCTTCGCGGCCGATGCGCAGCGCCTCGCCGTCGGCCACGACGAAGGTTTCGCCCGCATGCGTGAGTTTCAGGATCCAATGGCGCGCGGGCTGCGGTACGTCGGCGCCGACGGCTTCGTTGACGTGTGTCGTGTCGACATCCAGACGCCACATGACATCGCACACCATGACCTCGCCGGCGCGGTTGCGCACCGTGAGCGCATAAAGCTCGCGGCAGCGGTCGCGAAGCCCCGGCGAAAGCGCATCGACCATTTGCCGCGTCGTGAGCACCTGCCCGGCGTTCGCGATACCGACGATGCGTGCGCAGACGTTCACCGTGTCGCCGAAGACGTCGCCATCGGCGAGTACCACGGGCCCGTGCGTCACGCCGATCTTGATCTTCAGTCCGCCGCTTTCACTCGTCGTTGCCAGGCCCGCCGCCGCTTCCTGCATGGCGCAGGCGGCGCGAAAGGCGCCGTCGGCCTCGGCGAAGGCGCACACCATCGCATCGCCCAGCGTCTTCACCGTGGTGCCGCCGTGCGCGGCCACCTCGCCATCGAGCGCCTTGAATAGCCGGTTGATGAGCGCGAGCGCCTGCGCGTCGCCGATGCTTTCGTAAATGCGTGTGCTTTCGCACACGTCGGCGAAAAGAATGGCGCGCTGGCTCGTCTCGCTGATGTCGGCTCCCTGTCGTCAAAATAATACGTGATAACGTCCCGCCGCTCTGTGAGAAAAATTCTCTTCCTGGCTATCCTGGCCATGGCAGGCGCGCTCGCCGCGCAGCCGAACTGGCCGGCGCGCCCGGTGAAGCTGATCGTGCCTTCCAGCGCGGGCGGAGGCACCGATTTTTACGCGCGGCTTCTCGCGCACGCGCTCGGCGACGCCCTCGGCCAGCAGTTCGTGGTCGAGAACCAGCCGGGCGGCAGCGGTAACGTCGGCGCCGCGACCGCGGCGCGCGCGGCGCCCGACGGGTACACGTTCCTCGTATCGCCCGATCCCGCGCTCACCGTCAACCAGAGCCTCTTCAAATCGCTGCCTTACAACCCGGAGCGTGATTTCGTGCCGGTGGCGCGCGGCGTCACCGTACCACTCGTCATATGTGTGCAAGCGTCGCTCGGCGTGCGAACCCTCGCCGAGTTGGTCGAGCGCGGCCGCCGCGAGCCGCGTCTCCTTACCTACGGCTCATCGGGCTCGGGGGCGCCGAACGCCCTCGCGGTGCGCATCATCGAGGAGGCTTCGGGCGCGCGTTTCCTCCACGTGCCTTATCGCGGTATGGGCATGGCGCTGCCCGCGCTGCTCGCAGGCCAGATCGATTTCCTTTTGCCGGACGTCGCGATCGCCGCGGCACACATCAAATCGGGCCGCCTCATCGCGCTGGCGGTAACGCATCGCACGGCGCAATTGCCCGACGTACCGGCGATCGCCGATGCGGGCTTCGCCGACTTCACCATGCCCAGCAATTTCAGCGTGGTCGCACCGACCGGAACGCCGCGCACGATCGTCGAGCGCATGAATGCGGAAATCAACAAGGCGATGCGCACCACGCTTGCCGAGAAGCTCGAGTCGCACGCCTTCATCCCGCAATTCCAGACGCCCGACGAGTTCGCCGCCGCGCTCGCTCGCGACCGCGCGTTCTGGGCGCACTTCATCCGCCGCGCGCAGGTGACGCCGGACTAGACTTTGTAGCCGTGCTCGCGAAACCAGCGGGCAGCGCCCGGGTGCAGCGGCACATCGCGCGGTGTCGCCTCGGTCTCCTCGCCTAGCGCGCCGATCCCCTGGAAAGGCGCCCAGGCGTTGAAGTTCTCCCACACGATCTCGTCCTTGCGGGCGTTGATCGCGTCGACGATCTTGTAGGCATCCTCATCGGGCAGATCGGTGCGCACATAAAGCGGCCAGGCGCTGTAGTCGATGCACGGATGATCGGTTTCGAGGCCGCGGTACAGGCCCTTCGGCATGACGACGCGGCGCCAGCCGATCTCGCCCATTTGCTTGAAGATTTCCGGCTCGAGCATGAGCGGCCGGTAGCCATGGGCCAGCGCGTGCTCGAGCCAGAGCGCGAGCCCTTCGTCGAAGATGGCATCCACCGAGCCGTCCGCGATCGCCTTCAGGCGTCGCGCGTCGCCGGGGCCGCCATTCAACTGCAGGCGGCCACCCCAGCTTTCCAGATCGGCGAGCGAATAGCCATAGAGTCCGAGCACCTGGTTGATCAGGTCGCGGGTCGAGTGGGTCGGATCCTCGCGCGTCGAGAGCTTGAGCGGAATGCGCTTCGCCTTGATGTCGGCGAGCGAATGAATACCGGTGCGCGGATGCAGTGCAAAGACGAAGCGGTCCCACGACGGGTAATTCGCCACGATGCAAAGCGGCAGCGGCTCGCGGAAGAGGCCTTTGCCGCGCACCGCCTGCGTGAGCATCGCCGAAGGATTGACGATCGCCGCGTCGAGCTCTCGCCGTGCGACGGCGTGCGCGAGGACCGGCGAGCCGCATGACATGCGAAGCTTCGGTTGGTAGCGCTCACTCGAGCCCGAGCCCACGGTGATGCAGATGTCGCGATTGCCGGTGTACGGCTCTTTCGGATCGCCAGCGATATGCAGCCCGATCTCCCACAGGAATTTGGCGCGGATGAAATTGGCGCCTTTCGGTAGCGGTTCCATGACTCTCCTAAGCGCGGATCGGCGGTGTCAGGTCCTCGGGCCGATCGATGTCGCGGATCACGCCCGGGTCGCCGACGGGAATTTTTACGAGCTCGCGCTCATGGGCAGCGAGCAGATGGCGCGCGCCGTCGTCGCCCGAGAGCGCGATCAGCTCGTCGTAGAAGCGGCCGGCGATGCCCACCGGATGGCCGCGGCGCGCGCGGAAATACGGTGCCGCGAGGGCAGCGCCGTTCTCGAGCGCTTCGCGCACCGCGGCGATGGTGCTCGGCCGCACGAACGGCATGTCGGCGAGCGCAACGATGTAGGCATCGGTTTTGCCGGCGGCGCGCACGGCGCAAGCGAGGCTCGCGCCCATCCCTTCGTGCGCGCGCTCGCACAGTGCCGTGTCGCACTCCTCGGCGCTGAAGAGTGCCCGCATCTCGGGCGCGCGTACCGCGGCGAGCACGCGCGTAACGCTCGTCTTCAGGTTGCGCGCGGCCTGCACGGCGATCGGTACGCCATGCGGCAGCCGATGGCGCAGTTTGTCGGACCCGAAACGCGAGGCGGAGCCTGCCGCGAGCAGCAGGCCGATGATGTTCAAGTCGGCTGCTTGACCTCGCAGGCGGAGGCATCGAAGCGCCGCTCGGGCTTCGCGGCCCAGGTGGGCTCGGAGACCCCATGGCGGACGGCGGTCATCTCGGCGAGGATCGCCACCGCGATCTCGGGCGGCGTCTTCGAGCCGATGTAGAGCCCGACCGGCCCGCGAAGGCGCGCGATCTCGTCCGCCGAGACGTCGAACTCCTTCAGACGCTCGCGGCGCGCATCGTTATTTTTCTTCGAGCCGATGGCGCCGACGTAGAACGCGGCGGATTTGAGCGCTTCCATGAGCGCGAGATCGTCGAGCTTCGGGTCGTGCGTCAGCGCGACGAGCGCGCTGTGGCCGTCGAGCTCGAGCTCGCGCACGATGTCGTCGGGCATGCCGCGATTGATCGGCACGCTCGCCAGGTCCCAGCTGTTGGCGTATTCCTCGCGCGGATCGATCACCACCACGTGGTAATCGAGCATGCGCGCCATCTCGGCGAGATAGCGCGTCAGCTGGCCGGCCCCGATCAGCACCAGGCGCCAGCGCGGGCCGTGCACCGCCGAGAGCAGGCGGCCGTCGAACTCGAGCACGTCCTGCCAGCGGCCCGGCTCGAGCGTCGCGCGGCCACTCGCCATCTCGAGCTTGCGGCGTACGAGCTGCTGCTCGCCGATCTTGCGCAGGAGCTCGGCAATGCCGCTCTTGTCCGAAAGCGGCTCGACCACGAGTTGCAGCGTGCCGCCGCACGGCAGCCCCCAGCGCGTCGCTTCCTCGTTGGTGACGCCGTAGGTGAGAAGCTCGGGCTTGCTTGCGCGCGCGAACTTCTCTTTCACCTTCTCGACCAGGTCGTCCTCGACGCAGCCGCCGGAGACCGAGCCGGTGATCTGGCCGTCGTCGCGGATCGCCACCATCGCGCCCACTGGACGCGGCGCGGAGCCCCAGGTTTTGACGATCGTGCCGAGCGCGACCGCATGGCCCCCGCCGCGCCACGCTTCGGCGGTGCGCAGC
>JBHELS010000018.1:0-5305 GCA_046263015.1 Burkholderiales bacterium
CACATCGTCCACGTAGCGCAAGTGCTGGGCGTGCGTGCCGAAGGTGCCGCAGATCATGCAATCGGCTTCGTTCTTGTACACCATCATCGCCGCAATCAGGGTCTGATTGCGCCGCATCTGGATGCGCGCATATTCGGGCGATACGCCGCGGCGTTCGCCAAGCTGGTGGTACGTACTCCAGTAGTCCCGATAGCGAGGGTCGAATTCCGGATTGACGAGCTCGAAGCCGCTACCGGCCCGGACCCGCAGCCCAAGCCGCTCGAGACGGCTCTCGATCACCTGCGGCCGTCCGATGACGATCGGATGGGCGAGCCGCTCGTCCGCCACGATCTGCACCGCGCGCAGCACGCGCTCGTCCTCGCCTTCGGCATACACGACGCGCCGCGGTGCCGCCTTTGCGGCGGAAAAAAGCGGCTTCATGATGAGACCGGAGTGATAGACGAACTGGCTGAGCGATTGCCGATAGGCCTCCATGTCGGCGATCGGGCGCGCGGCTACGCCCGAGTCCATGGCCGCCTGCGCTACCGCGGGCGCGACGCGCGCGATGAGCCGGGGATCGAACGGTCGCGGAATGATGTAGTCGGCACCGAAACTGATCGTCTCGATGCCGTAGGCGAGCGCCACCTGCTCGGAGGTCTCGGCTTGCGCGAGCTCGGCGATCGCTCGAACCGCGGCGAGTTCCATCTCGGTGGTGATGGTCGTGGCGCCGACGTCGAGAGCGCCGCGGAAGATGAACGGAAAGCAAAGGACGTTATTCACCTGATTGGCATAGTCCGAGCGCCCGGTGGCGATGACGCAGTCGGCGCGCGCGGCTCGCGCGATTTCCGGCCGGATCTCGGGCTCCGGATTGGCGAGCGCGAGGATCAGCGGCCGCGCCGCCATCTTCTTCACCATTTCGGCCTTCAGCACGCCGCCCGCCGAGAGGCCGAGGAAGACATCGGCGCCGCCGATCACCTCATCGAGCGAGCGCGCGCGCGTGTCCTTGGCGTAGCGTTCCTTGTCTGGGTCCATGAGCTCGCGCCGGCCCTTGTAGACGACGCCGTGGATGTCCGTAACGACGATGTTCGCGAGCGGCAGTCCCATCTTCTCGAGGAGCTCCAGGCAGGCGAGCGCGGCCGCGCCTGCGCCGGAGGCGACGAGCTTCACTTCCTCGATGCGCTTGCCGACGACTTTCAAGCCGTTGTAAATCGCCGCTCCCACCGTGATCGCGGTGCCGTGCTGGTCGTCGTGGAACACCGGGATTTTCATGCGCTTGCGCAGCAGCCGCTCGACGATGAAGCACTCGGGCGCCTTGATGTCTTCGAGGTTCACCGCGCCGAAGGTCGGCTCGAGCGCGGCAATGATGTCGACCAGTTTCTGCGGCTCGCGCTCGTCGATCTCGATGTCGAAGCAGTCGATGCCGGCAAACTTCTTGAAGAGCACCGCCTTGCCTTCCATCACCGGCTTCGCCGCGAGCGGGCCGATGGCGCCGAGGCCGAGGACCGCGGTGCCGTTCGTGACCACGGCGATGAGGTTGGCGCGCGAGGTGTAGTGCACGGCGCTCGCCGGATCGCGCACGATCTCCTCGCATGCTGCGGCGACGCCGGGCGAGTAAGCGAGCGCGAGGTCGCGCTGATTGGTGAGCTGCTTGGTGGGAAGGATCGAGAGCTTGCCCGGCGGACTGCGCCGGTGGTACTCGAGGGCGCTCTTCTTAAGCTGCTCGTCCACGCGGCGATTCTATAGCAGCCCCCCGTAGAATGACCTCGTGCGTACGGCCCGCCGCGCTGCCGAAATCCAGGCTTTCGAAGTGATGGAGGTGCTCTCTCGCGCTCATGCACTCGAGCGCGCCGGCCGGCGCGTCGTGCACATGGAGATCGGCGAGCCCGACTTCAGCGCGCCGGAGCCGGTGGTGGAAGCCGGCGTGCGCGCGTTGCGCGAAGGACGCACCGCCTACACCGCGACGCTCGGCTTGCCCGCGCTTCGCGAAGTGATCGCCGAGCATTACGCGTCGCGCTTTAGCGTCCCAGTGCCCGCCGAGCGCATCGTCATCACGGCCGGCGCCTCGGGCGGGCTTCTCACCGTCGCCGCGCTGTACGTCGATGCCGGCGACGACGTGCTCGTGCCCGATCCCGGCTATCCTGGCTATCGGCATTTCGTGCGCGCCTTCGAGGGCCGCGCGCGGCCGCTCGGCGTGTCGGCAGCCGAGAATTTTCAGCCGACGCTGGAAATGGTGCGCGCTGCGTGGCAGGCGGGCACACGGGGCCTGATCCTCGGCTCGCCCTCCAACCCCACCGGAACCGTGATCGATCGCGGCGAGCTCACGCGCATCGCCGCCTTCATTGCCGAGCGCGGCGGCGTGCTGATCGTCGACGAGATCTACCAGGGGCTCACCTATGGCGCCGAGCCTCGGACGGCGCTCGACCTTCCCGGCGAGGTGGTGGTCATTAACAGCTTCTCGAAGTACTTCTGCATGACCGGCTGGCGCCTGGGCTGGGTCGTGCTGCCGGCGCACGTGGTGCGTGGCTTCGAGAAGCTCGCGCAGCACCTCTTTATCTCGGCGCCCGCCGCTGCGCAGCACGCCGCGTGCGCCGCCTTCAGCGCGCCTTCGCTTGCGATTCTCGAGCAGCGGCGCGGCGAGTTCGCGCGCCGGCGCGATCTATTGCTGCCGGCGCTGAAAGGCGCCGGCCTCGCCGTGCCAGCCGAACCGCAGGGCGCGTTCTACGTGTATGCGCATTGCGGACGCGATGCGCGCGAGTACTGCCGCGAGCTTCTCGAGCGTGAGGCGGTGGCCGCGACGCCGGGCGTCGATTTCGGCGCCCATGCCACCGCGCAGCACGTGCGCTTCGCCTATACGCGTCCCCTGGAAGAGCTGGAGGAAGCGGCCCGGCGAATCAGGCGCTTTGCGCTTTGCGCGCCCGCTGCCTGAGCACCTCGAGCCGCGAGCGCTCCGCGAACACCTTGCCGGCATAAGCCGCGCTCGGCTCGTCGAATGCCCCGGCGTAAACCTGAAGCGCGGTCTCGGTGTCGCGGAAGCGGCGTTGATACTCGCGCAGGATCTGCGCGCCGACCTCGATATTGACCTCAGGCTCGAGCAAGGCCTCTTCGCCGCCATGGTCGAGGAGCTTGTCCAGGTGGTACTTCGGAATGACCTGCATCAAGCCTTTTGCGCCGACGTTGCTTTCGGCCACCGGGTTGTAGCGCGATTCGACCGCCATCACGGCGAGGATCAAGAGTGGGTCGACCGAATGCTGCTCGCCGGCCCGGTACGCCGCCGCCACGTAAGCACCGACCGCGGTGTCGGAAACCCGGTAGCGTTTGGCGATGAACTCGGTGATCGAGCGCTGCTCGCGCTCGAGCGCCGTCTCAAGCGGCAGACCGATTGCTCCGGAAGCCACGCTCATTGAGTACGCGAAGGGCTCGCGGCCCACGGCGAAGGCCTTTGCCATGTCTGCTTCGAGCGGCACCAATAGCAAGCCCGCAACCGCCGCGAGGCCAATCAGAGCGAGAACGCTTTTCGCGCCGGCATAGGCGCGCTGCAAGACCGTTACGTCCATCGGCCACCTCCTTACCTCGACGTCTTTCTTGGCACTTGGGACCATCGAGCGCGGCACCGGATGCGGCGGTGGTGCGCTGCGGCGATGGCCATGCTATGTGACTTTTCTCAAATGTGTCAATTACTTCTCACATTTTCGGACACGCGGAAGCCGCGTCCCGAAACGCCGTCTAGAGGCTCGATTTCGTAGCGATTGGGCCGCGTACAGCGGCTAAAATGGCGGCTTCGCAGGGAAGCCTCGCGGACCGGCCGAGTCTCGTTTCTTGGGCCGATTGGACCCGAGCCGGTCCGCTGAGCTTCGAAGGCCTGCAAGGGACTCTCGTCCCGCCTTCCTCGACGTCCCGTTTACGGCCGGGAGCCCGTCGGGAAAGGCCAAGCGGCCGCTGGATTGAGCGCGGGTCGCGCGCTCGCTGTCTCAGCTGCCGACGGTGCTGCGGGAGCAGACGCCGTCGGTTCCGCCGTGCTGGCCGTGGGTGTGGCGACTTTGGTGGCCTTTTTCTTTTTCCCCGCCTTTTTCTTCTTCTTGGCGGATTTCTTTGCTGTCGCCTTTTTGTTACCCGTTTTTTTTAGTGCTCTCTTCTTTTTTCGTGATGCTTTCTTCTTCTTCTTTTTCTTTCCGCCTTTTTTCGCTTTTTTCTTCGCCATGCTTTGCTCCTTCAAGGTAGTTGAACAAAAGAAGCCCGGCGCTTGACAGCGCGGACTATCCAACCGCCGGCGGCGGATTGCCGCCGCCGGCATGCTGAATGACGTGGGACCGCGACGCGAGGTCCTGATAGAGGACGTCGCTGTCGAGCCGGATACCGCCCTCCCAGGTGACGGTGGCGGTATGCGGGTCGACGCTCACCTTCTCGAACTCGCGCACGTCGCGCCAGAGCTGGAATGCGCCGATCTCGAGAAGGTTGCCGAGAAAGACCGAGCCCTCGAGTCCATCCTCGAAGCGCAGCCACAGCTTGTAATCCTCCTCGGCTTTGCATGCAGTGATTCTATGCATTTGATCCCACTCCTCTTCCATGTTCGTCCCCTCATCGGCTTCTTTTCGCGCCAATCGTTGCGCGTACGCATCATTCCCAGCTCAGTGCACCGCCCGTCTGATACTCGATGACCCGTGTCTCGAAGAAGTTGCGCTCCTTTTTCAGATCGATCATCTCGCTCATCCAGGGAAACGGGTTCTGCGCGCCGGCGTAGAGCTGCTCGAGCCCGATCTGCTGACAGCGCCGGTTGGCGATGAAGCGCAGGTATTCCTTGAACATCGGGGCATTGAGCCCGAGCACGCCGCGCGGCATGGTGTCTTCGGCGTAGCGGTACTCAAGCTCCACCGCATGGCGGAAGAGCTCCTGCACTTCCTCCCGGAAGACAGGCGTCCAGAGCTGCGGATTCTCGAGCTTGATCTGGTTCACGAGGTCGATGCCGAAGTTGCAGTGCATCGACTCGTCGCGCAGGATGTACATGTACTGCTCGGCGGCGCCCGTCATCTTGTTCTGGCGGCCGAGCGCCAGGATCTGCACGAAGCCGACGTAAAAAAACAGGCCCTCCATCAGGCAGGAGAAGACGATCAGGCCCTTCAGCAGGTTCTGGTCGTTCTGCGGCGTGCCGGTCTTGAACGCCGGATCCGTGAGGACATCGATAAACGGCACCAGGAACTCGTCCTTGTCCCGGATCGAGGCGACCTCGTGATAGGCGTTGAAGATCTCGGACTCATCGAGATCCAGGCTCTCGACGATGTACTGGTAGGCGTGAGTGTGAATCGCCTCCTCGAAGGCCTGGCGCAGCAGG
>JBHELS010000019.1:0-8237 GCA_046263015.1 Burkholderiales bacterium
CGGCTGGGCGATCGGCGAGCCGAGGTGCAGCGTAAGGGCGCCGCCCGGCGAGAGCCCGGTCCGTAGCTGCTGGAAGAACTCGAGCGAATAGAGCGCTGCCGCCGGTCCCACCGGATCGTTGAGATCGAGCGTGATGAGGTCAAAGCGCTCCTGGGTCTCGCGCACGTACTTCATCCCGTCCTCGACCAGCACCCGCAGCTTCGGGTTGTCGAAGACGCCGTTGTGCACCGCCTGGAAGTGATCCTTGGCGACCTGGATCACGTCGGCGTCGATCTCGACCATGGTCACCGACTCGATCGACGGATGCTTCAGCACCTCTTCCGAAGAGCCGCCGTCGCCGCCGCCGATGATGAGCGCCTTCTTGGGCGCCATATGCGCGGTGAGCGCCGGGTGCACGAGATTCTCGTGGTAGACGAACTCCTCCTTCTCGGAGGTCATGTTGAACCCGTCGAGGCGGAAGAGCTTGCCGTACTGCGGCGTCTCGTAGATCTGCATCTTCTGGAAGCGCGTTTGCCACTCACCGAGCTGCTGCGACGCCTTGATATAGAACCCGGTGGTGGCGTTGAGCGGCTCGACGAGCAGGTGCTCGCCGCGCTCGATCTGCTGGCGCGCGACTTCGGTCGGCTGGAAGTAGGCGACGATGGTGTCGAAGAGCTTCTTTGCCTTCTCCGAGTTGTCGGCGCTGTAGTTGCAGACGTAGACGTCGAGCGTCAGCCCCTGGCGCTCGGGCCAGGTATGGACGGCGAGATGAGACTCGGCGAGCACGACGCAGCCGGTGAAGCCGCAGCCGTCGAACTGATGGAAGGACACGCCCACCGTGGTGAGGCCCGCCGCTTCCACCATCGCGAGGCACTTTGCCTTGAAGCGCTCGCCGTCCAGAAGGAGCTGCGGATCGCAGCGGCAGCCGGTGAGGTCACCGATGAGATGCAGACCATTCATTTCGTCACCCTCCAAAATGCGAAGGCGAAGCCCGCGGTAGCAGCCTCGCCTTCCATCCGCGCCTCGCGGCGCACACAGCGCTCTTCAGTCGCGCTCAATTCGTGCAAAACCTCCTAAGTGCTCATTTTGACTCGTTCGACTGTCCAACCAGTGCTTGACAAACCGAATCGATCAATCTGCGAGCGATCGAGATTCTGCTTGGAAGTTTCGGCAATTGCAATACATGAAACCATTTTGCGTCTTCGATTTCGGCCGCTTGCGGCGCGATTTCGCCGTCGCGCCAATCGCAGACGAACGCGATCATCAGCGAATGCGGGAACGGCCACGGCTGACTCGCGAAGTAGCGGATGTTCGCGACGCGCACACCGACTTCCTCCTGCACCTCTCGAGCGAGGCATTGCTCGAGCGACTCGCCGGGCTCGACGAAGCCGGCGAGCGCGCTGTACATGCCGGCGGGAAAGTGCGGGCTGCGGGCGAGGAGGAGCTCTTTTTCCCTATGAACGAGCGCCATGATGGCGGGCGCCACGCGCGGATAGGCCGTCAATTTGCAAGCTGGGCAAACGCGCACCCGCTCGTCGCGCCTCGCCTGAGTCGCGCTGCCGCAACGGCCGCAGTACTGATGTGTGCGGTCCCACGCGACGAGCTGTAGCGCGCGGCCGGCGAGCGCGAAATGGGCATCATCGAGCACCGTATAAAGGGCGCGCAGACCGGCCCAGGAGAGCCCTGCAGGCGCGGCGGCGTCCGGCGGCAGGTCGGCGGCCCAGCACTGCACGCCCGCCAAAGTGCCTAGATATAGGGTTCGTGCTGGCTGCGAGCCCAGCCAATTGTGGTTTTCCCGCAACGGCAGCTTCGCCCAGGCCGGCCGCGCCTTCACCCGCGGATCGTCGCTCGGCGCCTGCAGTGGTCCCATCTCCACGGCGAGCTCGTCGCCGCGAAAGACGAACCAGCGCCCCTCGCCAGGCGCCGCGCATTCGACGCACGGCTCGTACGCAAGCGGACTCGAGAAGGGCAGCTCCATAGAGGCGCTGAGTATAATTTGCGCCTTCCCATGGATTCCGCGGTCACGGCCAAGGCCACCGACGCCGAGCTCGCCAATTCCATTCGCGCCCTCGCGATGGACGCGGTCGAGGCGGCGAAGTCCGGTCATCCGGGCATGCCGATGGGCATGGCGGAGATCGCGGTGGCGCTGTGGAAGCGGCACTTGCGCCACAACCCGGGCAACCCGGCGTGGCCCGACCGCGATCGTTTCATCCTCTCGAACGGCCATGGCTCGATGCTCCTCTACGCCGTGCTCCATCTGACGGGCTACAACCTGCCCATCGAGGAGCTCCGCCGCTTCCGCCAGCTCGGCTCGAAGACGCCGGGCCACCCGGAGCGCGGCTGCGCGCCCGGCGTCGAGACGACCACCGGCCCGCTCGGCCAAGGCATCTCGAACGCGGTCGGCATGGCGCTCGCCGAACGGCTGCTCGCCGCGGAGTTCAACCGACCCGGCCACACCGTCGTCGACCACTACACGTACGCGTTCATGGGCGATGGCTGCATGATGGAGGGCATCTCGCACGAGTCGTGCTCGCTCGCCGGCACGCTCGGTCTTGGCAAGCTGATCGCCGTCTACGACGACAACGGCATCTCGATCGATTCCGACAAGGGCGAGATCAAGCAGTGGTTCACCGACGACGTGCGCAAGCGCTTCGAGTCGTACGGCTGGCAAGTGCTCGCCGGGGTCGACGGCCACGACGTCGAGGCGGTCGACCGGGCGCTAAAGCGGGCGAAGCGCGAAAAAAGCCGTCCGACGCTGATCTGCGCCAAGACCACCATCGCCAAGGGCGCGCCAAAAAAGGCGAACACCGGCGCGGCGCACGGCGCGCCGCTTGGCGCCGACGAGATCGCCGCCACCCGCGTGGCGATCGGCTGGTCGCACGCCGCCTTCGAGGTGCCGAGCGCGGTCTACGCCGCCTGGGACGCCCGCGAGGCGGGCAAGCGCGCCGAGAAAGCCTGGCAGCGCCGCTTCAATGCCTACGCCAAGGAATTCCCGGCCGAGGCGCGAGAGTTCGAGCGTCGCATGCGCGGTGAGCTGCCGGAGGGGTTCGCCGCCACGGCAGAGCGGCTTCTCGCGGAGTTCAACCAGAAGGGCGAAACGCTCGCTACCCGACGTGCCTCGCAGCTCGCGCTCGATGCGCTCGTGCCGGCGCTGCCGGAGCTCGTCGGTGGTTCGGCCGACCTCACCGGCTCGAACCTCACGATGGCGAAAGCCTCCAAACCGGTCGGCCCGCCGTCAGGTCCGAACGGTGGCGGCGGCAACTATGTTTTCTACGGCGTGCGCGAATTCGGCATGTGTGCCGTCATGAACGGCCTCGCGCTGCACGCGGGCTTCATCCCCTACGGCGGCACCTTCCTCGTCTTTTCCGACTATGCAAGGAACGCCATCCGCCTTGCCTCGCTCATGGGCGCGCATGTCCTCTACGTCTTCACGCACGACTCGATCGGCCTTGGCGAGGACGGTCCCACCCATCAGCCGATCGAGCACGCCGCGAGCCTGCGGCTGATTCCCAATCTGGATGTCTGGCGCCCCGCGGACAGCGTCGAGACCGCGGCCGCCTGGCGGGCGGCCCTTGAGCGCAAGAGCGGCCCGACGGCGCTTCTTCTGACCCGTCAAAACGTGCCCTTCTGCAAGCGGCAGGAATTGACCCCGATCGCGCGGGGCGGCTACGTGCTCTCGGAGGCCGCCGATGCGCGCGCCAGCGTCATCGCCACGGGCTCCGAGGTCGCCGTCGCCCTCGAGGCGCAAAAGCTGCTTGCCGGGGAAGGCATTCCCATACGCGTGATTTCGATGCCGGCGACTACGGTTTTCGACCGCCAGGACGCGGAATATCGGAACCGTGTGCTCGGCTCATTGCCCAAGGTGGCAGTGGAGGCGGGCGTTAGTGATTATTGGCGCAAGTACGTCGGGCTCGACGGTGCGGTCGTCGGCATCGACCGCTTCGGCGAATCGGCCCCGGCGGCGGATCTTTTCAAACATTTCGGCTTCACGCCCGCGCGCGTCGCCGAGGCAGTCAGGAGCGTACTCGCATGACGATCAAGGTAGCGATCAACGGATTTGGCCGCATCGGGCGCATGGTCCTGCGCGCCCACTACGAGAGCGGCAAGAAGCAGGGGCTGCAGTTCGTCGCCATCAACGACCTTGGCGACGCCGCGACCAACGCGCATCTCCTGAAGTACGACACCGCGCACGGCAAGTTCCCCGGCAGTGTCAAGGTGGAGGGCGACAGCCTGGTCGTGAACGGCGACCGCATAAAGGTCGTCGCCGAACGCGACCCGGCGAAGCTGCCGTGGCGGCAGCTCGGCGTCGATGTGGTGATGGAGTGCACCGGCCTCTTCACGAGCAAGGCGAAGGCGAATGCCCATATTCAGGCCGGCGCGAAGAAGGTCATCATCTCGGCGCCTGGCGAGAAGGACGTCGACCGCACGGTGGTGTTCGGCGTCAACCACAAGGCGCTGAAGGAGTCCGACGCCGTCATCTCCAACGCCTCGTGCACCACGAACTGCCTCGCGCCGCTCGTCAAAGCGCTCGACGACCGCATCGGCGTGGTCTCGGGTTTGATGACTACCATCCACTCGTACACAAACGATGAGGTCCTGACCGACGTGTACCACAAGGATCTGCGGCGAGCGCGTTCGGCCACCCATAACCAGATTCCTACCAAGACCGGGGCCGCTGCGGCGGTCGGCCTGGTGCTGCCTCACCTCAACGGCAAGCTCGACGGCTTCTCGATCCGCGTGCCGACCATCAACGTTTCGCTCGTCGACCTGACGTTCCTCGCCAAGAAGAAAACCACCGTCGAGGAAGTAAACGCGGCGGTGAAGCAGGCTGCCGAGAGCGACCTGAAGGGGATCCTCGAATACAGCACCGAGCCGCTCGTTTCCTCCGACTTCAACCACAATCCGGCGAGCTCGGTATTCGACGCGACCATCACCAAGGTGTCCGACGGCACGCTCGTCAAGGTGTACTCGTGGTATGACAACGAGTGGGGCTTCTCCAACCGCATGCTCGATGTCGCCGTCGCCTTTGCCGAAGTCGGCGTAGCGCTCGCCAAGTAGCCCTATGAAGTTCAAGCGCATGTCCGATGTGGACCTGCGCGGCAAGCGCGTTTTCATCCGCGCCGACCTCAACGTCCCGATCGAGGGCGGCCGCATCACGGATGACACGCGCATCCGCGCTTCCGTGCCCGGCATCCGCCTGGCGCTCGAGCAGCGCGCTGCGGTGATGGTGACCTCACACCTCGGTCGTCCCACCGAAGGCGAACTGAGGCCCGAAGACTCGCTCGCGCCGGTGGCGAAGCGCCTGGGTGAGCTGCTCGGCGCCGAGGTGCCGTTGCGCGCGGGCTGGGTGGACGGCGTCGAGCTGAAGTCCGGCCAAGTGGTCATGCTCGAGAACTGCCGCGTCAACAGGGGCGAAAAGAAAGACGACCCGGCGCTCGCCAAAAAAATTGCCGCGCTCTGCGACGTCTACGTCAACGACGCTTTCGGCAGCGCCCACCGCGCGGAAGCGACGACGCACGGCGTGGCGCGCTTTGCGAAGGTGGCGTGCGCCGGTCCGCTGATGGCGGCGGAGCTCGATGCGCTCGGAAAAGCGCTCGCCGATCCGAAGCGTCCGCTCGTCGCTATCGTCGCCGGCTCCAAAGTCTCTACCAAGCTCACCATCCTCGACGCGCTGGCGCAGCGAGTGGACAGCCTGATCGTCGGCGGCGGCATCGCCAACACGTTTCTCCTCGCCGCCGGCAAGCCGATCGGCAAGTCGCTCGCGGAGCCGGATCTCGCCTCCGAAGCGAAAAAGATCGCCGGGCGCACCAAAGTGCCTCTGCCGAGCGATGTCGTCGTCGGGCACTCGTTGCACGACTCGAAAGGGATTACCAAGGCGGTCGAGGCGGTGCGCCCCGACGAGATGATCCTCGACATCGGCCCGAAGAGCGCGGATGAGCTTGCGAGCTCGCTCGCTCAGGCGGGCACGATCGTCTGGAACGGCCCGGTGGGCGTCTTCGAGAACGACGCCTTCGCCAAAGGCACCGAGCGGCTCGCGCGCGCCATCGCCGCGTCGAAGGCCTTCACCATCGCCGGCGGCGGCGACACGGTCGCGGCGATCAACAAGTTCGGCATCGCGAAGGACGTCGACTACATCTCGACCGCGGGCGGCGCATTCCTCGAGTTCCTCGAGGGCAAGACCCTGCCAGCGGTCGCGGCGCTCGCAGCGCGCGCCGATGGTTAAGCAACTGACGGTTGATACCCCCGGCCAGGGACTGCACGACGTAACCGCGAAGGTCGCGGCCCTGGTGCGGCAGTCCAACATCGAGAACGGGCTATGCACGCTCTTCATCCGCCACACGTCGGCAAGCCTCGTCATCCAGGAAAACGCCGATCCGACCGCCAAGCAGGATCTCGAGCGCTGGTTGAATCGCCTGGTGCCCGAAGGCGATCCGTTCTATCGCCACGACGCCGAGGGGCCGGACGACATGCCGGCGCACATCAAAGCCGCGCTGACCGCGACCTCACTCGCCGTGCCGATCGTGCGCGGCGAGCTCGCGCTCGGCACGTGGCAGGGCATCTATGTCTGGGAGCATCGCCGGCGCGGCGGTGAGCGCGAGCTCGTGGTTCACCTCGGCGAGTGAAGCTCTCTTCCGCGCTCGTCGGCGAGGCGGCCGGGCCGCTCGAGCAGGATATCGACGCGCGCTGGGTGATGGCCTACAGCGCTGGGCTCGGCGAGAGTGACCCGCGCTACTACGACACCACGGCGCCCGCCGGCCCTTGGGTCCATCCGCTCTTTCCGGTGTGCTACGAATGGCCGGCGTCGCGGTCGCTGCGGAGCCTCGCGCCTCTCGAAGCGAATAATGCACGCCTGGTCCACGCGCAGCACGATCTCGTGCTGCATCGGCCGCTCCGCGCCGGCGAAACGCTCAGCATCTTTGCGCGCATCGCGGCCGCGGTGCAGCGATCGCCCGGCGCCTTTGTGGTTTTCCGCTTCGAAGCGCGCGATGCGAGCGGCGTGCAGGTTACGACGAGCGATTTCGGCGTGCTCTATCGCGACGTCACCCTCGACGGACCGGCACGCGCGGTGGTCGAGGTCGAGGACCCGCCGCGTCGCTCGCATACGCTCGCACTAGCGGGCGAAATCGCGGTGGGCGTTACGGCGGCGCACGTTTACACCGAATGCGCGCGCATCTGGAATCCGATCCATACCGACATCGCCTACGCGCGCGCCGCCGGATTGCCCGGCATCATCCTGCACGGCACGGCGACGCTCGCGCTCTCGGTCTCCAAATTGCTCGCGCACTACGGCATCGAGCCAGCGGCGGTGCGGCGCGTGCGTTGCCGCTTCAGCGGCATGGTCCTGATGCCCGCGAGACTCGAGGTGCACGCGGCGCGGGACGGGCAGGCGCTCGCCTTCGAGACTCGCGACGAAGGCGGCGCGCCGGTCATTACTCGCGGCGAGCTTCTGCTACATTAGCCCGCTTATGTTGCGCAGCACGAAAATCGTCGCCACCCTCGGTCCCGCCTCTTCCGAACCCGCCGTCCTGGAGCGCATGATCCGCGCCGGCGTCGACGTGGTGCGGCTCAATTTCTCGCACGGCACCGCCGCCGACCATGAAAAGCGCGCGGCGCTGGTGAAGGAACTGGCGACCAAGACCGGCCGCACGGTCGCCATTCTCTGCGACCTGCAGGGCCCGAAGATCCGCGTCGGCAAATTCAGGGAAGGCAAGATCACGCTCGAGAAGGGCCAGCATTTCGTCCTCGATGCGACGGCGGAGGTGGGCGACGGGCAGCGCGTCGGGCTCGACTACAAGGAGCTGCCCCAGGACGTCGACCAGGGCTCCTTGCTTCTGCTCGACGACGGCAAGATCGTGCTCGAGGTGACCGATGTGCGCGGCAGCGAAGTGCACACCACGGTGCGCCACGGGGGCGTGCTCTCGAACAACAAGGGCATCAACCGCCAGGGCGGCGGCCTGACCGCGCCCGCGCTCACTTCCAAAGACATGGAGGACATCCGCACCGCGGCGAAGATCCAGGCCGATTACCTCGCGGTGTCGTTTCCGAAAACCGGCGCCGACATGTACATGGCGCGCGAGCTGATGCGCGCGGCGGGCGGCAAGGCGTTCCTCATCGCGAAGATCGAGCGCGCCGAGGCGGTGGCCGAGAGCGCGCTCGTCGACATCATGCGTGGCTCCGACGGCATCATGGTGGCGCGCGGCGATCTGGCGGTGGAAGTGGGCGACGCCGCGGTACCGGCGCTGCAGAAGAAAATGATT
>JBHELS010000020.1:0-9870 GCA_046263015.1 Burkholderiales bacterium
TCCATGGCGCAGCCGGCGAGCTTGCCCGCCTCGAGCGCCGCCTCGAGCGCCCGCTCGTCGACGAGATTGCCGCGCGAGACGTTGATCAGGTACGCGCCGTGCTTCATCAGCGAAAACGCACGCTCGCCGATCAGGTTCTCCGTCTCGGCGTTGGCGACGGCAAGGGGGACGACGTAATCCGCCTGGGCGAGCAGCTCGTCGAGCGGCACCTGCGCCACTCGTTGGTAGGGGTCATGGACGAGCACGTGCATGCCGAGCGCACCGCCGATACGCACGACCTCCTTGCCGATTGCGCCATAGCCGATAACGCCGAGGGTGCTGCCTTTGAGCTCGCGCCCCATGCGCGCTTTCGGCACGCGGCCGGCGCGGTACTCGAGCGCCGCGGGCGTGACGCCACGCGAGAGATCGACGAGAAAGCCGAGCACCATTTCCGCGACCGCGGTGACGAAGCCCGCGCTCGCCTGAGTAATGAGAACGCCGGCCCTGCTCGCCGCGCCGACGTCGACGTTGCGGATGTCGATCGCGCAGCGCAGAAAGGCGACGAGCTTCGGCAGCCGCTCAAAGAGAGCCGCCGGGCCGGCCGACTGGCGGTACGAGACGATGAGATCGCAATCCTCGGCGGCGGCGATCAAAGCCTCGCCTTCGAGCGGCGTCGGGCCTTCATGGAGCGTCACTTCGCCGAGCCCGCGCAGGCCGGCGAGCGCCCGATCTCCGTAGTAAAGCTCGCGCGCCTCCGGCGAATGAGTGAGCAGGATTCTCAAGCCGCCTTTTTTTGCTCGGCCGCGAGCTTGCGGTAGCGTTCGAGCGAGCGCGTGAGATGGCGCCGCATTGCCTCGCGCGCCGCCTTGGGGTCGCGAGCGGCGATGGCGTCGTAGATGCGCTGATGTTCTTCCTGGATGAGGCCGAGATAGGCGCGCTGTCCGCCCATGCGCTCGGGCAGGCCGGCCACCGTGCGCCGCGGGATCAGGTGGCGGCCGATGAACTGCAGGAAACGCGGAAATTCCGCATTGCCGGTCGCCTGGGCGATAGCGCGATGAAAACCGATGTCTTCCTCGACCGCCGAGCGATCGGCTTCGATCGCCTGGCTGAGCGCCTGCAGCGCGCCCGCGATGGCGCGCACCTGCGCTTTCGTGGCGCGCTCCGCGGCGATGCCGGCGGATTCGATCTCGACGCCAAGGCGCAGCTCCATGACGTTCAGGATGTTGTCGAGCGATTGCAGCCGCTCGGGCTCGATGCGAAATGGCGAGTGCTGCGGCTCCGGGGCGACGAAGGCGCCGACGCCTTGACGGGTGATCACCAATCCCTCGGCGCGCAGGGCCGCCACCGCTTCGCGCACCACCGTGCGCGACACGCGCGCCGCGCGCGTCAGCGCCTGCTCGGTCGGCAGCCGCTCGCCGGGCGCGAGGCGCCCGTTGCGGATCTCGCCTGCGAGCTGCTCGAAGAGCTGGCGCGAGAGCTTGTGTTCGGTAGCGAGGGGACGGATGCGCACCTTGACGGCAGCTACGGCAGTAGTTGTATGATGACTGACGAATCTTACCAGAGGAGGATTCGGGATCGGGCGGCGTCAGGAGCAGATGGACGTGGTTGGTCATGAGGCAATACGCGTGTAGAGCGCAGCCTGTAATCCCGCACGCGTCGCGCAGGAGCGCGAGATATACGAGACGGTCGGTCTCCTGCCGGAAGCAATCCTCGCGATTGACCCACGCTGGACGATGTGAAGCGCGATATCGGGACCACAAGGCGAGGCTGTCTGGCCATAGCGCCACAACGCCCGACGGCGCGGTGGCGTTGACGAGATCCGGTCCTGGCCCCGAATTAGTTGTGGTCCTGGCCCCGAATTGGCTAGAGTGGCGGCTCACCTCTTGGAGGAGGAGAACGATGGCTCGCTTTACCCGCCGTAAATTCCTGCAGGCATCTGGCGCCGGCCTTGCCGGGATTCTGGGATCGCATCAGGCGCCGGTGTTCGCGCAGCAGAGCACGGTGCACTGGATCAAGTGGAACGACTTCGTGCCGGCGTCGGATGAGCTCTTGCGTAAGTCGATGCTGCCCGAGGCGATGAAGGCACTCGGCGTCAAGATCAACCTGGAGACGGTGAACGGCAACGATCTTCAGCCGCGCGTCACCTCGGCGATCCAGTCGGGCTCGGGCCCCGACGTCTTCATGCTGTTCAACAACCACCCGCACATCTACGGCGCGAGCTCGGTCGACGTATCGGATGTGGCCGATGCGATCGGCAAGGCGCAGGGCGGCTACTACAACGTCGCCAAAGCGAACACCATGGACGGCAAGAAGGTGCTGTCGGTGCCATGGGCCGTTATCGGTGCCGAGATCGCCTACCGCAAATCGTGGTTCGAGGAAGTCGGCTACAGCAAGTTTCCGGAGACCTGGGAGCAGTACCACGACGCGGGCAAGAAGCTGAAGGCGAAAGGCCGGCCGATCGGCCAGACGCTCGGCCACACCTTCGGCGATGCGCCGACCTTCAGCTATCCGCTGCTCTGGTCCTTCGGCGGCAAGGAAGTCGACGAGAAAGGCAAGGTCGTGCTCGACTCGAAGGAGACTCTCGAGTCGGTGAAATTCATGCAGGCGTTCTGGAAGGACGCGCACGACGAAGGCGGCCTCGCCTGGGACGACACCAACAACAATCGCGCCTTCCTTTCCGGCACGATCGCCGCGACGCTGAACGGCGCCTCGATCTACATCGAGACGCTGAGGAAGCCCGACCAGTACAAGACCGAGAAGAACACGCCGATGAAAGACGACATCCGGCATTCGCCCTTGCCGCGCGGGCCGAAGGGGCAGTTCGGCTTCCACCTCTTCCAGTCGCACATGGTGATGCGCTACTCGAAGAATCAGAAGGCGGCCAAGGAATTCCTGAAGTGGATCCACGAGCCGAAGAACTACGAGCGCTGGTTCGTCTCGCAGAAGGGCTACTCGACACCGCCGACCGCGCAGTGGGAGAAGCACAAGATGTGGGACGAGGATCCGGTGATGGCGCCGTTCAAGATCGCCGCGCGCCTCGGCCTCTCGCCGGGCTACGCCGGTCCGCCGAACCGCAAGGCGGCCGAGGTGCTGACGAAGTACATCATCACGGACATGTACGCCAAGGCGGTGCAGGGCATGTCGCCGCAGGAGGCCGTGAAGTGGGCGGCGGGCGAGGTCGGCAAGATCTATAGCGGCACGTAGGCGGTCGCTTTGGAGGCCGCGAAGCCCGCCCAGCTTCGGTTGGCTAGGCGGGGGCCGATCAGCCAGGCACTCGAGCGCGAAGGCACGCTCGCGTTCTGGCTGCTCGCCCCTACGCTCGTCATCCTCACGCTCTTCATCGCCTACCCGTTCGTGCTCGGGGTGTGGCTGTCGCTCTCGAACTCGACTGTGGGCGAGCCGGGACATTTCATCGGCCTCGCGAACTTCTACAAGATCTTCGATGACTCGATCTTCCGCACGGCCGCGATCAATACGTTCGTGTACACCGCGGTCACGACGGTGTTCAAGCTCGCGCTCGGCCTGTGGCTCGCGGTGCTTCTCAATCGCCATTTTCGCGGCAAGGCCTGGGTGCGCGCCTTTATTCTGCTGCCGTTCATCATTCCGACGGTGCTCTCGACGCTCGCGTGGAAGTGGATGTTCGATCCGACGTTCAGCGTCTTCAACTGGCTTTTCTGGAAGTTGCACATCATCAATTCGCGTATCAACTGGCTCGGCGACCCCGAGCTCGCCATGTCGTCCATCATGATGGTCAACGTGTGGCGCGGCGTGCCTTTCTACGCCATCAGCCTGCTCGCCGGCCTGCAGACCATCAATCCGGATCTGCACGAAGCGGCGGCCATCGACGGCGCGAATCGCTGGCAGCGCTTCTGGTATGTCACCTGGCCGCTACTCCTGCCCGTGACGATGGTGGTGGTGCTCTTCTCGGTCATCCAGACTTTCGCGGACTTCCAGCTCGTCTACGTGCTGACGGGCGGCGGCCCGGCGAACGCGACACATCTCTTCGCCACCTACGCCTACCAAATCGGCATCGGCACCGGTCTCCTTTCGGAGGGCGCCGCCATCTCGCTGGCGATGTTCCCGGCGCTCTTGCTCGTGGTCGTCTTTCAGCTTTGGTACATCCGCAGGGTGGAGAACCGGTGAGTCCGGTGCCTGACACCGAACTGCTTTTGCCGGTAAGCAAATGATCGAGGGCGCGCGCTGGCGCAAGTGGCTCTGGTTCTACCTGCCGCTCGGCGCGTTCATTGTCGCGCTGCTGTTCCCGTTCTATTGGATGATCGTCACGACGGTGCGGCCGGACGGCGAGCTCTATCGACCGTGGAACCATCCGCTCTACTCGCCCTTCTGGACGTCGAATCCCACCCTCGACCATGTGAAGAGTCTATTGCAGGACACGCTCTTCAACACGTGGATGCTGAACACCATGTTCATCGCGTTCGTCGCGACGCTCATTTCGCTCGTGTGCGGCGTGATCGCCGGCTATGCGCTAGCGCGGCTCACCTTCCGCTGGGCCGGTCTGCTCGGCACCGCGATCTTCGTCACCTATCTCGTGCCGCAGACGCTGCTCTTCATTCCGCTCGCCGAGATCATCCGCGACTATCAGATCGGTGACACGCCCTGGGCGCTGATCCTCACCTATCCCACGTTTCTCATTCCGTTCTGCACCTGGCTGATGATGGGCTACTTCAAGGCGATCCCGCGCGAGCTCGAGGAGTGCGCGCGCATCGACGGCGCGGCTCGCTGGCAGGCGATGCTCTACATCATCTTCCCGATCGCGGTGCCGGGCATACTCTCGGCGGGCATCTTCGCCTTTACGCTCTCGTGGAATGAGTTCATTTACGCGCTGGTCTTCCTCTCCTCGCCGGAGCAGAAGACCGTACCGGTTGGCGTCACATCCGAGCTCATTCGCGGCGACGTCTTCTTCTGGGGCTCGCTCATGGCCGGCGCGCTGATCGGCTCGATTCCGGTGGCAATCGTCTATTCCTTCTTCGTCGAGCACTACGTCGCCGGCGTGACCGGCAGCATAAAGGGCTGAAAGCGGCGTCCATGGCGCGCGTACTTCTGAAAGACCTGAACAAAAAGTTCGACGGCACGCACGCCGTCAAGAACGTAAATCTCGAGATTCGCGACCACGAGTTCGTCGTGCTGGTTGGCCCGTCGGGCTGCGGCAAGACGACCACGCTGCGCATGGTGGCCGGCCTCGAGGACATCACCTCCGGCGAGATCAGCATCGACGGCAAGGTGGTGAACGGCCTCGCGCCGATGGATCGCGACATCGCCATGGTGTTCCAGAACTACGCGCTTTACCCGCACATGACGGTGCACCAGAACATGGCCTTCGGCCTGCGCATGCGCAAGTTCGAGAGACCCGAGATCGAGCGGCGCGTGAAGCAGGCGGCCGAGGTGCTCGGCATCACGGCGCTGCTCGAGCGCCGGCCGCGCCAGCTCTCCGGCGGGCAGCGCCAGCGCGTCGCGCTCGGGCGGGCCATCGTGCGCAACCCCCGGGTGTTCCTGTTCGATGAGCCGCTATCCAATCTCGATGCGGCGCTGCGCGTGCAGATGCGCGTCGAGCTGAAGCGCCTGCACGACCGCCTCGAGACGACCGCCATCTATGTGACGCACGACCAGGTGGAGGCGATGACCCTCGGCGATCGCGTGGTGGTGATGAAGGACGGCGTGGTGCAGCAGGAGGGCGCGCCGCTCTCGCTCTACGAGCGGCCGGCGAACCGCTTCGTCGCCGGCTTTATCGGCTCGCCGGCGATGAACTTCATGACGGTCACGCTCGAGTGGAACGAGCATGCGCTGTGGGCGCATGCGCCCGGCTTGCGCGTGCGCGTGCCGCCCGCGAGGACCGAGACGCTACGGCAATACACCGGCCGGCAGGTCATTCTGGGCGTTCGCCCCGAGGCGCTGCATCCTGCGAGCGGCGGCGATGGCGACGGCTATGGCTTCGACGCGAGCGTCGAGGTGGTCGAGCCGCTCGGCTCGGAGATCCTCCTCAACGTGCGCGTCGGCGAGAGCCCGATCGTGGCGCGCGTCGATCCCGGCCTGCGCGTCGCGGCGCACGATCGCGTGCGCCTCGCTTTCGATGCGGCGCGCTTGCATTTCTTCGACGCGGCCAGCGAAGCTGCCATCTGAGCCGGCGCTCTCGATCGCCGACGCGCATCTGCACTTCTGGGATCCGCGCGCGCACTACTACCCCTGGCTTTGCGACCCGGAGCCGATTGATTTTCGCTACGGCGATTACGCGGCGCTGCGTCGCCCGTATCTGCCCCAGGACTATCGTGCCGACAGCGCGCGCTGGCGCGTCGTGCGCACGGTGCATGTGGAAGCGGAATGGGATCCGCGCGATCCGGCAGCAGAGATGCGGTTCATCGCCGGACTGCGCCGCAGCCACGGCGCGCCGACGGTGGCGGTCGCGCAAGCATGGTTCGACCGCGACGACTGTGCCTCGGTGCTCGAAGCGCAAGCGCAGCATCCGTTCGTCCGCGGCGTACGCCACAAGCCGCGGCACGGTCAGATGGACGATGCGCGCTGGCGCGTCGGCTACGCGCGCCTCGCGCCACTTGGCTTGCACTTCGAGCTGCAGGCGCCGTGGCAAGAGCTGGAAGCTGCCGTCCGTCTAGCCCGCGACTATCCAGGAACCGCCATCGTGCTGAATCATGCCGGCCTGCCCCTTGCCGGTGAACTCGACGGATGGCGCGCAGCGCTGGCGCGGCTCGCGCGCTGCGACAACGTCACTGTGAAGATCTCCGGCCTCCGCAATCTCGACGGCGCCGCAGGCCGCGAAGCCGCGCTCACCGTGATCGAACTCTTCGGTAGCCGCCGTGCGATGTTCGCGAGCAACTATCCGGTGGACAGCCTTCGCGCGAGCTATGACACGATTTACCAGGCGTTCGACGATGCGACGCGCGATCTTTCCCAGGCCGAGCGCCGCGACCTCTTCCACAACAACGCCGTGCGCATCTACCGCATGGAGTAGCGCCATGGACGCTAAACCGTTCTCGCTCGCATATATCGGCGTCGGCTTGATGGGCGGGCCAATGAGCGCGCGCCTGGCGAAGCTGGGCTGGCAGGTCACTGCGTATGACATCGCGCCGCAAGCGCTCAGCGCGGCTGCCACCGCCGGCGTGCGCAGGGCGAGCTCGAGCGCCGAGGCGGCGCGCAATGCCGAGGTCGTGCTCCTCAATCTGCCGACCAACGATGCGGTGATCGACGCGGTTTTCGGCGCCGATGGCGTCGCCCGCGCGGCGAGTGCCAAGCAGCTGGTGGTCGACTTCTCGACCATCCCGGTCGACGAGTGTCGTCGCCATGCGGCGCGCCTACACGAGGCGAGCGGCTGTCGCTGGGTCGATGCGCCGGTGTCGGGCGGGCCGCCCGCCTCCGCGGCCGGATCGCTCACGGTCATGGCAGGCGGCGAGGAGGCGGAGCTCGAGCGACTGGCACCTCTCATGCGCGACATCAGCGCGCGCTGCACGCGCATGGGAACGGTCGGCTCCGGGCTCGCGGCGAAGATGATCAACCAGCTCGTCGTCGGCGTCGGCCATGCGATGCTCGCCGAGGCGGCCGCGCTTTGCGCCAAGGCGGGCATCGATGCGGCGCGCATTCCCGAATGCCTCGCGGGCGGCTACGCGGACAGCAACGTGATGAAGGCCTACTGGCCGCGCATGGTCGAGCAGGATTTCGCGCCGCGCGGCTATCTGCGCCAGCTCTTGAAGGACCTGGAGATGGTGAATGCCTGGGCGGGCGCGTTGAAGGCGCCGGTGCCGCAGCTTTCACAGGCGCTCATGCTGCTGCGCCTCGCGGCAAGCCACGGCTACAGCGAGCTCGACAGCTCAGCCGTCGTCAAGATCTACAAAAAATAAATTACCGCTTGGAGCCCGCGCGTTAGCGCAGGAACTCGGGCGAAACGACTTTAGGCAGGAAGAGCACCACGTCCGGCCACAAAATCACGAGCGCGAGGACGGCGAGCATCGGCAGCAGCATGATCATCGTGTCTTTGAGCGCATCGAGGATGCGGATCCCCGCCACCGAGCACGCGATCATCAGGCAAAGCCCATAGGGCGGCGTCACCAAGCCGAACGCGAGCGAGACAATGCCGATCATGGCAAAGTGCACCGGATGCATGTGCACCGCCTGCGCGAGCGGCTGCAGGATGGTGCCGACAATGATGATCGCGGGAATGGCGTCGAGGAAGCAGCCGACCACCAGGAATACGCCAGCGATGAAGAACCCCGTGGCGTAAAGGCCCATGTGCCACGCCGACACGCCGGCGAGGATCGCTTTGGGAATTTGGTAGTACGCGAGAAGCCAGCCAAAAGCGCTCGCCGTGCCGACGCAGAACAGGGCCACCGCGGCGAGGCGCCCGGTGTCGAGCAGCGCCTCGTAGAAACCGCGCAAGCTGAGCTCGCGGTAAAAGAACGCGCAAAGAATGATCGCGTAGATGACGGCAATGCCGGCGGCCTCGGTCGCGGTGAACCAGCCCTTGCCGCCGATGATGATCACCGGCATGAGGAGCGCCGGCACCGACACCGCGGCGGACGACAAGAACTCTTTGAAAGTGGCGCGCTTATACGTCGGGTATTTGCGTAGCTTCGCGTAAGCGTGGACCGTGGCCATCTGCACGAAGCCAATCAGGAGGCCCGGGATGATTCCCGCGAGAAACAACGCGCCGATCGACACCGTGAGGACGCTGCCCCAGACGATCATCAGTATCGACGGCGGGATGATCACCGCGAGCACCGCCGATACCGCGGTGATGGCGACGGAGAAGCTATCGTCGTAACCCTCCTTTCTCTGCGCCTCGATGAAGATTTTCGACTGGCTCGCGGCGTCGGCGGTGGATGAGCCGGAGATGCCGGCGAAGAAGATGGACAGCACCACGTTGATCTGCGCGAGTCCACCCGGGAAGTGGCCGACCAGCGCGCGCGAGAAGCGCACCAGGCGGTCGGTGATGCCGCCGACGTTCATCAGGTTCGCGGCGAGCAGGAAGAATGGCACCGCGAGAAGGATGAACGAGTTGTAGGCGTTGAACGTCTCCTGCACGAGTTGCATGGAGTCGAGCCGCGGCTCGATGATGAGGATCGGCAGGCAGGCGAGGCCAAGGGCGAACGCCACCGGCACGCGCAGCAGCATGAGGGAGAAGAAGACGCCGAAGAGAATCCAGGTCGCCGCGGCGGGCGTAAGCGCGGCGCCGGTCATACCGCGCTGCCGCCGCTCGCGCCCGCATCGGGCGCCTCATCCATCCCGCGCGGCGCGCGGCCGGTCGCGAGCGTGCGCAGGTTGTCCCACAATTGCTCGCCCGTAAAGGCGAGCCACGTGACGCCGGTGATCGGCCAGGCGACGTGGATCAGCCACAGGGGCAGCTCCGCGAGCTCGGAGATGCGGTTCCAGGCGAACTGCGTGAACTCGATGCCGGCCCAGACGAAGACGAGACCAAACGCCAGCACCGCGAGGTTGGAAAGCAGCCGTAATGCGGCCTGCGGCCGGGGCGCGAGCCGCGGCCAGACGTCGACCTCGAAGTGCCGGCCCTCGTAGATGCCGAGCATCGCGCCGATCATGATCATCCAGACGAATAGGAAGCGCGCCATCTCCTCGGTCCAGATGTAGGCCGGGATCTGCTCGAAGTAGCGCGAGAAAATCTGCAGCGAGACCGGGATGATGAGGATCGCCACCGCGATGGCGAGAAGCAGGCGCAGGAGCCGCGCGTACCAGGCGAGGATTTTTCTCAGCATAAAAAACGGCGACCGCCAAGCCGCCGTTTTGTCTCGTGAACCGGCCTACTTCAGCGCGTTGATCTTGGCGAGGATCTGGTCGGCGCCGATCTCCTTCGCATACGCCGTCATCACCGGGTCGACGAGCTTCTTCATCTGCGCGCGGTCGGTGAAGGGA
>JBHELS010000021.1:0-6780 GCA_046263015.1 Burkholderiales bacterium
GGCATGAATTCCCCGATCCATCGCGGCGCCACCCTCGTGCTCCTTTCGCGCTGGGATCGGGATTGCGCGGCGATGCAGATCGAGCGCTCGCGCATCACCAACTGGTCGGCGATCACCACCATGCTCGTCGATTTCGTGTCGAACCCGCGCCTTCGGCAATACGACTTGTCATCCTTGCGTCAGCTCGGCGGCGGCGGCGCGGCGATGCCCGAGGCGTTCGCGCGCAAGCTGGAGGAAGTCTTTCGCCTGCCGTACGTCGAGGGCTACGGGCTCACCGAAACCATGGCGCCGAGCCATATCAATCCTCCGCAGCGGCCAAAGCGGCAATGCGCCGGCATCCCGTTCTTCAACACCGATGCGCGTGTCATCGACCTCGAGAGCAACGCGGAGCTTGGTGTGGGCGAAGTGGGCGAGATCATCGTCCGTGGGCCGCAGGTGTTCAAAGGCTACTGGCGACAGGAACAAGCGACGCGCGACGCGTTCATAGATCATGATGGCGAACGTTTCTTTCGCACGGGCGACCTCGGCTACTTCGACGAGGAAGGCTACTTCTTCATCACCGATCGCCTTAAGCGCATGATCAACGCGTCGGGCTACAAGGTGTGGCCGGCCGAGGTCGAAGCCATGCTCTATGCGCACCCCGGCATCAAGGAGGCCTGCGTCATCGGGGCGCCCGACGGCTATCGCGGAGAGACCGTAAAGGCGCTCGTCGTGCCGCGCACGCCGGACGTGAAGCCGGAGGAGATCATCGAATGGGCGCGCAGCCGCATGGCGGCGTTCAAGGTGCCGCGCATGGTGCAAATCGTGGCCGAGCTGCCGAAGACCGCGACCGGGAAGATTCTCTGGCGCGAGCTACAGGAAAAGGAGCGTGCCAAGTGATGCCAATGCGGAGAAAAATAGGGACAGTCCCTATTTTGTTCGGTCTGCTCTTCATCGCCGCCATGCCGGCGTCGGCGCAGATCAAGGTCGAGGACGCTTGGGCACGCGCGACGCCGCCCGGCGCGAAGATCGCGGCCGGCTATTTGACCATCCGCAGTGCTGGCGCGGCGGATCGGCTGGTGAGCGCGTCGTCGCCGGTCGCGGAGCGCGTCGAGACGCACACCAGCCTGCGCGACGGCGACATCTCGCGCATGCGCGAGGTGAAGGGTTACACGGTGCCCGCGGGCGGCACGCTCGAGCTCAAGCCCGGTGGCGGGCACCTGATGTTCGTGAACATCAAGGCGCCCTTCAAGGACGGCGCGAGTGTGCTGCTGACGCTGAAATTCGAGAAGGCGGGCGAGATAAAGACCGAACTGCAGGTGCGCCCGCTTGCCGGCGCGGGCGAGCACCACTCGCACTAAGCGGCTAAGGGCTGAGGACGGTACGGGCGATCCACCAGGCGATGCCGGCCATGAAGGCCGAGCACGGAATGGTGAGGATCCAGGCCCAGACGATGTTGCCGGCGAGACCCCAGCGCACGGCGGATACCGCCTGCGTCGCGCCGACGCCAACGATCGAGCCGGTGATCGTGTGCGTGGTCGAGACCGGGATGCCGAGCATGGTCGCGAGGAAAAGCGTGATCGACCCGGAGAGCTCGGCACAGAAACCGCTCGCCGGCCGGATCTTGGTGATGCGCTGGCCCATGGTCTTGACGATGCGCCAGCCACCGAACATGGTGCCGAGGCCGATGGTGATGTAGCAGGCGATCACGACCCAAAACGGTACATGGTCCTCCGGACGCGTATACCCGCCCGCGACGAGCAGCATCCAGATGATGCCGACGGTTTTTTGCGCGTCGTTGCCGCCGTGCCCGAGGCTGTAGAGCGAGGAGGAGAAAAGCTGCAGCCGCCGGAACAGGCGGTCGACGCGGCTCGGCGTCGAGCGCACGAAGATCCACGAGACCGCGAGAAAGAGCACCGAGCCCATGGCAAAGCCGAGAAGCGGCGAAACGAAGATGAATGCGACGGTCTTCAGGATGCCGGAGGGGATCAATGCCCAGGTGCCCGCCTTGGCAACGCCCGCGCCCACCAGGCCGCCGATCAGCGCGTGCGAGGAAGACGAGGGGATGCCGTAGTACCAGGTGATGATGTTCCAGGAGATGGCGCCGATGAGCGCGCCGAGCACCACGTAATGGTCGACGATTCCCTGGTCGATGATGCCTTTGCCGACGGTCGCGGCGACGCTCAGGTGGAAGATGAAGACGGCGACGAAATTCATGATGGCGGCGATCACCACCGCCTGGTAGGGCTTCAGCACCCGCGTCGAGACCACGGTCGAGATGCCGTTCGCCGCGTCGTGAAAGCCGTTCATGAAGTCGAATGCGAGCGCGACGATCACGAGCCCGACGACGATGCCGAGGCTGAGCTGCCCGACCGATTCCATCAGGAATTCTCGATGACGATGCCTTCGATCACGTTCGCCACATCCTCGCAGCGATCGGTGATCGACTCGAGAAGATCGTAGATCACGCGGAGCTTCATCACCTGCTTGAGATCATTCTCCTCGCGGAAGAGCTTCGACACCGCCGAGCGCATGACGCGGTCGGCGTCGGACTCGAGGCGATCGATGTCCTCGCAGCACTTGAGGATCGCCGCCGGGTCCTTCAGGTTCGTGAGGAGCCCCACGGCCTGCTGCACCCGGTCGCAGGAGAACTGGCAGATCTCGGCGAGCTGCTTCGCCTCCGGCGTCACCGTTCTCAGGTCGTAGAGCGCGATCGACTCGGCGACGTCCTGGATGAGATCGAGGATATCGTCCATCGCCGTGATCAGGCCGTGGATCTGCTCGCGGTCGAACGGCGTGATGAAGGTGCGATGAAGAAGCGTGATCGTTTCGTGCGTGATCTTGTCGGCGGCGCGCTCCGTGCCGTCGATGCGCTGCGCGTGGCTCTCGAGCTCGTCGAACCGGCTCATCATCGCCGCGAGCTCGCGCGCTCCTTCGACGATGCGCTCGGCGTGCGCGTTGAAAAGGTCGAAAAACTTCCCCTCGCGGGGCATCAGGCGTCCGAGCATGGTGGTCTCCGGTGGAAGCGCGCGCGATTCTAAATAAAACCGATGCCGAGAGCGCCGAGCTCGCTTAGCTCCGCCGCCGAGAAGCCCCACTCGCCGAGCGCCTCGCGCCCGCCGTCGCCGCGCTCGGGAGGCGCGCGGCGAAGCTCGGGACGGGTGCGCGAGAAGCGCGGCGCAGGCGCGGGCTGCGGCACCTTGGCGAGCTCGGCGTAGGCCACGCGGGCACGGGCGTGCGGGTCCTCGCGCGCCTCGGACCAGGAAAGCACCGGCGCGAAGCAGGCATCGGAGCCTGCGAAAACGCGGCACCACTCGTCGCGCGTTTTCGATTTGAACGTGTCGGCGAAGCGCCCCCGCATCTCGTCCCAGCGCGCGCGCTCGTGCTGCGGCGGCAGATCCTTGAGGCCGAGGCGTGTGCAAAGCTCGGCGAAGAACTTTTCCTCGATGGCGCCGATCGCCACGTATTTACGGTCGGCCGTCTCGTAGACGTCGTACCACGGTGCGCCGCTGTCGAGGATGTTGACGCCGCGTTCCTCCGACCAGCCGCCGGTGGCGAGGAAGCCCGCGAACATCGCGGCGAGCAGCGCCGCGCCGTCGACCATCGCCGCGTCGATCACCTGGCCGCGACCGGAGCGGCTCGCTTCGAGCAGCGCGCACACGACACCGAAGCCAAGCAGCATGCCGCCGCCGCCAAAGTCACCGATCAGATTGAGCGGCGGCACCGGCGCGCCGCCGCGGCGGCCGATGGCGTTCAGGATGCCCGAGAGGGCGATGTAGTTGATGTCGTGCCCGGCGCGCGGCGCGAGCGGTCCTTCCTGCCCCCAGCCGGTCATGCGCCCATACACGAGGCGCGCGTTCGCTTTCATTGCCGGCTCGGGGCCGATGCCCAGCCGCTCCATCACGCCGGGGCGGAAGCCTTCGATCAGGACATCGGCGCGGGCGATCAATTTCAGCGCGGCTTGCGCGCCGCTTTTTGATTTCAAATCGAGCGTGATCGAGCGCTTGCCGCGCATCATCACGTCGTACCAGCGCTCGCGCTTGAGTCCGAGGCCGGCGTCGCCGGGACGGTCGACGACGAGCACGTCCGCGCCCATGTCGGCAAGCAGCATCCCCGCGAAGGGCGCCGGACCGATCGCTTCGAATTCCAGGACCTTGACGCCGGCGAGCGGACCCATGCCTCGATAATACAGAATGCCCGCGCGCTATCCCGAGCGCATCGTCTGCCTCACGGAGGAGACGACCGAGACGCTGTATCTGCTCGGCGAAGAGCGGCGCATCGTCGGCATCTCCGGCTACACCGTGCGCCCGCCACACGCGCGGCGCGAAAAACCGCGCGTCTCGGCGTTCCTGAGCGCGCAGCAGGAAAAGATCTTGGCGCTCGAGCCCGATCTCGTGCTCGGCTTCTCCGACCTGCAGGCCGAGATCGCGCGCGATCTGGCGAAGGCCGGGCTCAACGTCGTGCTCTTCAATCAGCGCTCGGTGGATGAGATCCTGTCGATGGTGCTGGTGCTCGCGTCGATGGTCGGCGCGGCCGAGCGCGGTCGCGCGCTGGTGAGCGAGATGGAAGCCGGCCTTGCCGACGTGCGCTCGCGCGCGGCGCGCCTAGCGCGGCGCCCGAAGGTGTACTTCGAAGAGTGGGACGAGCCGATGATCAGCGGCATCCGCTGGGTGAGCGAGCTCATCGAGATCGCCGGCGGCGAGGACATCTTCGCCGAAGAGTCGCATTCGCGGGCCGCCGCCGGCCGCATCGTGCCGGACGGCGAAATCGTGGTTGCCAAGGCGCCCGAGATCATCGTCGCGTCGTGGTGCGGCAAAAAGTTCCGTCCGGAGCGGGTAACGGCGCGTCTCGGCTGGCAGGCGATTCCGGCGGTGAAGGCGGGCGAGCTGCACGAGATCAAAGCGGCGGAGATCCTGCAGCCGGGGCCTGCGGCGCTCACCGACGGCGTGCGCCGGCTTCACTCGATTTTCGCCGCCTTCGTCTCAAGGAGATGAAACGGCGGCGCCGAGCCGTCCTTGTTCTGCCCGGCGTACACGGTGAGGTGAGGGAACGGAATCTCGACGCCGCGGGCATCGAAGAGCGTCTTCAGCCGCTTGAGATACTCGCGCTTCACGTTCCACTGCTGGATCGGCGGCACGACCTTGAAGCGCGCGCGCAGCGTGACCGCCGAATCGCCCCAGCGCTCGACGCCGACGATTTCCAGGTCGTCGACTACGCGCTCCCTCCACTGCGGATCGGCGCGCAGCTCGGCCGCCGCCTCGCGCATCAGGGCGAATACGTCCTCGATGTTCTCGCGATAGGCGACGCCGATATCGACGACCGGTGTCGCGTAGGCGCGCGTGCGGTTGGTGACGAGCTTGATCTCGCCGTTCGGGATGTAGTGCACATGGCCCTCCATGTCGCGCAGCCGGACGTGGCGCAGTGTCACTTCCTCGACGAGCCCGCCTTTGCCCGCGACCTCCACCACGTCGCCCTGGCGGAGCTGATCCTCGAGCAGCAGGAAGAAGCCGGTGAAGTAGTCCTTGATCAGGCTCTGCGCGCCGAAGCCGATGGCGACGCCGGCGACGCCCGCGGTGGCGAGGATCGGCGCGATGGAGATGCCGAGCTCGCCGAGGACGAGCGTTCCGGCGACGATGACGATGATGATCGCGCCGCTGTTGCGGAAGACGCGGGCGAGCGTATCGATGCGCGCCTGCTCGTCGGCGCTCGGCGCCTTCGCCTGCATATAGCGCCGGAAGATGCGGATCAGGCGGTTTGCGAGCGCCTGCAGGATCCAGGCGAGCGCGAGAATCACGACGACGCGCAGCGCCGTGATCGCCGCGCGCTGGGCCTCGGCGTCGAGCTCCCTGAAGTAGGCGAGCGCGTCCTTCACGGGCTAGCAAATTCGGGGACGGAGCCCGAATTCTCCAAGGTTGGACGTGCCGCTAGTTCGGGCTCCGTCCCCGAATTCTTCAGTGAAGTCCGAGAGACGCTTCGATGTTGCGCACCATGGCGGCGAGGCGTGGCCCGAGATCGTCCTCGAGCTGTCCTTTCTTCACCAGGAACGCCGGCACGATGCAGTTGAACGCGACGATCTCGCCATCCACGGTGCGGCGCATCGGTACGCCGACCGCATTGACCTCGCGGCGCAGCTCACCGCTCGAAGCGCAAAAGCCCCGCGCGCGAATGTCTTCGAGCGACTTGTCGATCGACGGGCGGTATTTGCGATGCGCCTCCGGGTCCTTCACCTTCATCTGGTTCAGCACCGCCTCGCGCTCAGGCGGCGTGCACGCCGCGAGAAACGCGCGGCCGATCACCGACTGCGAGATCGGCACCGCGGTGCCGATGTCCGGCAGCGTGGTGATGCCGTTACCGCTGCGGCAGGACTCGACATAGACCATGTTCAGCCGATCGCGCACGCCCATCGATACGGAGCCGTTGCAATAGTCCGCGAGCTCCTTCATGAGCGGCCGCGCCACCTGGCGCACATTCATCGAGGCAAGCAGCGGATAGCCGATCGAGAGCACCGCCGAGCCGAGCTGGTATTTGCCCAAGCGCATGTTGTGGCGCAGGTAACCGAGCTTGGTCAGCGTGTAGGTGAGGCGCGAGACCGTCGGCTTTGGCAGTCCGGTGCGAACCGAGATCTCCTTATTGCCAAGGAGCGGCTCAAGCGGGGTGAAGCAACGCAGGACTTCGAGGCCGCGGGCGAGCGTGGTCGCAAACTGCCGGTCGCCTTCGTGCTCATAGCTGAACGTGCCGGCCGGTGGTGCAAGCGGTGCCGCGGGTTCGGGAGCGCCCATTCGAGTTCGATTCCTTCCTTTT